>NZ_MOWP01000070.1:0-4555 GCF_001983215.1 Frankia sp. CcI49 | reverse complement strand
GTGGATTGGTCGGTGGGGGGTGTGGAGGTGGTGCGGGAGTCGGTGGGGTGGCCTGAGGTGGGGGGTCGGGTGCGGCGGGCGGGGGTGTCGTCGTTCGGGATCAGTGGCACGAACGCACACGTCATCCTGGAGCAGGCCGGCCCTGACGCGGACTGGTCAGGCGCCCGGGACCTCCCGGCCCCCGGCGGGAGCCCGCACGACGGCACCGCCGCGACGGGGGTGCCTCCCACGGTCGTGCCCTGGCTGGTCTCCGCTCGGTCCGAGGATGCGCTGCGCGCCCAGGCCACCCGGCTGGCAGCATTCCTGCCCTCCGGCGTCCCGGCTCCGGAGACCGGGACCGCCTCGGGGCCGGCACAGCCTCTGGTGGACGTGGGCTACTCCCTGGCGACCGGTCGTGCCGCGCTGCCGTCCCGGGCCGCGGTGGTGGCCACCGACCTCGACGGCGCCACCGGCGGGCTGGCGGCGCTCGCCCGCGGTGAGTCCACACCGACGGTCGAGCGGGCGACGGTCAGCGCTCCGGGCCGCACGGCGCTGCTGTTCACCGGCCAGGGCTCGCAGCGGCCCGGGATGGGCCGTGAGCTCTACCGGCGGTTCCCGGTCTTCGCCGAGTGCTACGACCAGGTCCGCGCCCATCTCGACCCGCTGCTGGACAGCCCCCTCGACGACGTGGTCGACGACCCCGAGCGGCTCGACCGCACCGAGAACACGCAGCCCGCACTGTTCGCGCTGGAAGTGGCGCTGTACGGCCTGCTGCGGGCCTGGGGTGTCGCACCGGATGTCGTCGCCGGGCACTCCATCGGTGAGATCGCCGCCGCGCACGTCGCGGGAGTGCTCTCGCTGCCCGACGCCTGCGCCCTGGTGGCCGCGCGGGGGCGGCTGATGGCGGCCGCGCCGGGCGGGGCGATGCTCGCCGTCGAGGCGACCGAACGTGAGGTGCGTGCATGGCTGCGCGCCATCCCGCGCGGCGCCGCGGCCCCTGACATCGGCACCGCTGACGGCGGGGCGGCCGGTGACGCCGATGTGACCGGTGACGCCGATGTGACCGGTGACGTCGACGTGGCTGGTGACATCGACGTGGCCGCGGTGAACGGCCCCACCTCCGTCGTGCTTTCCGGGACGGTGGCCGCAGTGGCCGCGATGGCCGTGCTCGCGGACCGGGCCGGCCGGCGGACCCGCCGGCTCAGGGTCACCCACGCGTTCCACTCCCCGCTGATGGACGGCATGCTGGAGCCGTTCCGCAGAGTCGCCGAATCCCTGCGCTACCAGGCACCGACCGTTGCACTGGTCTCCACGGTGACCGGCCGGTCGGTGTCGGCCGCCGAGCTGTGCGGGGCCGACTACTGGGTCCGGCAGGCCCGCGCCGCGGTGCGTTTCGGTGACGCTGTCACCTGCCTGCGTGAGCGGGGCGTCACAACATTCCTTGAGCTCGGGCCGACTGGTGTCCTTTCCGCGATGGGGCGTGCGTGCGTCGCCGACGACGACGCCGTGTTCATCCCGACGCTGCGGGCGGACCGCTCCGAGGAGCACGCTCTGGTGACGGCGCTGAGCCGGGCGCATGTCCATGGCGTCGACATCGACTGGGCGTCGTTCTTCGCCGGGACGCGGGCCCGCCGGGTCGACCTGCCCACATACGCGTTCCAACGGCGTCGGTACTGGCTGGCGCCGTCCCCGGTCGTCGCCGACTCCGCCGACTCCGGCGGCCGCGCCGACGAGACCGCCGGGTCCGGCGCGGACGACCTCACCTACCGGATCGCCTGGACGCCGGTGACGGTCCCCACCGTGCCGGTGCTTTCGGGAACCTGGATCGTGGTGGTTCCCCCGCTTCCGGAAGCGGCCCGGCTGGCCGACGAGTGCGCTCAGGCGCTGGAGCTGCGCGGCGCCAGGGTGGTGCGACTCGCCGTGGACGGCTCCGACACCGACCGCGGGCGGCTCGCCGGCCGCCTCGCCGCCCTGACCGGAACGCACCAGCCGATCCTGGATGACATCCGGGGAGTGCTGTCCCTGGCGTCGATGGACACCACTGCGCTTGGGACGCATCCCGTTCTCCCGACAGGCATGGCGCTGACCGCGGCGTTGCTGCAGGCACTGGGTGATGTGGGGGTGACCGCCCCGCTGTGGTGCGCGACCAGTGGCGCGGTGTCGACAGGAGCCGGGGACCCACCGTCGGGCCAGGCGCAGGTGCTGGCGCAGGCGCAGGTCTGGGGGCTCGGCCGGGTCGCCGCGCTGGAGATGCCCGGGCGCTGGGGCGGTCTGGTGGACCTGCCGGGTGCGCTTGACCCGAGGGCGGCCGAGGGGCTGGCCGCGGTCCTCACCGGGATCTGCGGTGAGGACCAGGTGGCCTTGCGCCCGGCGGGCCTGTTCGCCCGGCGCATCATGCGCGCCCGGGGCGGCCCCGGAGCCATCACGGATGGCTCCCGGTGGCGTCCCCGCGGGACGGTTCTGATCACCGGGGGGACCGGTGCGCTGGGCTCGGAGGTCGCCCGCTGGTGTGCCACCGAGGGCGCCGAGCGCCTGCTGCTCACCAGCCGGCGGGGCCTGGCCGCACCCGGTGCCGCGGACCTGGCGGCGGAGCTCACCCGCCTCGGCGCCGAGGTCGTGGTGGCCGCCTGCGACGTCACCGACCGGGACGCGCTCGCCGAGATCATCGCCACGGTGCCGGCGGACCAGCCGCTGACCGCGGTCGTCCACGCGGCCGGTAGCGGTGACGGCGCGGTGCTGGAACGGACGACGCCGGCGGAGCTGGCCGCGGTCGTCGCGGCGAAGACGACCGGTGCCGCCCACCTCGACGATCTCCTGGCCGGGCAGCCGCTGGACGCCTTCGTGCTGTTCTCCTCCGTCGCCGGGATCTGGGGCAACCCCGGCCAGGGCGCCTACGCGGGGGCGAACGCCTGGCTGGACGCGCTGGCCGAGCGACGCGGGGCCCGGGGCCTGCCCGCGACCTCGGTGGCCTGGGGGCCCTGGGCCGGTGCGGGCATGGCCGACGACCCGCGGGTGCGGGAACGGACCGAGCGCCACGGCCTGCCGCCGCTGGCGCCCGAGGAGGCGCTGCGAGCGCTGGCGCAGGTCGTCGGCCGTGCCGAGCCCGGCGTTGTGGTGGCGCGGGTGGACTGGGAGCGCTTCGTCGCCGCCTTCCCACCAGACCGGACGACCCGTTTCGTGGACGAGATCCCGGCGGCCCGGGAGGCGGCCGCGCGCGGCCGGGACGGTCGTTCGCGGATCGCCGGGGCGGGGCCCGACGACCTGTTCGCAGCGGGGCTGCCCTCCGCCGAGCTCGCCAGTCCGCGGTCTGTCGGGCTGCGGGATCGCCTCGCGTCGGTGCCGGCGAGCGGCCGGCACCGTCTCCTGCTCGGCCTGGTGCGGTCCGAGGTCGCCGCGGTCCTCGGGCACGCCTCGCCGGACGACATCCCGGCGGACCGGGCCTTCACCGATCTCGGCTTCGACTCGCTGACCTCGGTGGAGACACGTAACCGCCTCGCCCAGGCGACGGGGGAGCAGCTCCCCGCGGTGGTCGTCTTCGACCATCCCACTCCCGACGCGCTCGCCCGGCACCTGCTCACACTGCTGAACCCCGAGGAGAGCGGCCTCGGGAAGAACGGCCCCGAGCCGATGCTCGCCACCCTCGACCGGCTGGAGGCCAGCATGCTGGCCAGCTCTCCGGACGAACAGGCGCGGGCCGCGCTGGAGACCCGGCTGCGGGCCATGCTGCGTACCCTGCGCGGCCAGGCACCGGCCGGAGGCGACGGACCCGCCGCCGACACGGCCACCGCGGATCTGGGCGTGGCGACCGACGAGGAGATGTTCGACCTCCTCGGCCGGGAGTTCGGCATCTCGTAAGCCTGGATCCGCCCATCCAGCTGTTCGTCCCCGCCAGAGACCAGGAGGAGTCCGACGTGTCGAACGAGGACCGGCTGCGCCATTTCCTGAAGCAGGCGACCACCGAGCTTCGGTCGGCGACCCAGCGGGTGCGCGAGCTGGAGGACTCCGCTCGCGAGCCGATTGCGATCGTGGGTATGGGGTGTCGTTTCCCGGGTGGTGTGTCGTCGCCGGCGGAGTTGTGGGATGTGGTGGTGCGGGGTGGGGATGTGGTGTCGGGTTTTCCGGTGGATCGTGGCTGGGATCTGGGTGCTCTTTTCAGTGCGGATCCGGGGGCGCAGGGTCGGAGTGATGTTCGGGTGGGTGGTTTCCTTTCGGATGTGGCGGGTTTCGACGCGGATTTCTTTGGGATTTCTCCGCGTGAGGCGTTGGCGATGGATCCGCAGCAGCGTCTGTTGTTGGAGGTGTCGTGGGAGGCGTTGGAGCATGCGGGTATTGATCCGACGTCGCTGCGCGGCACCGACACGGGTGTCTTCACCGGGCTGATCTACCAGGGATACGGCGTCGAGACGGTCGGTGCGCCCGAGAGCGTCGAGGGGTACCGGATCAGCGGCACCACCTCCAGCGTCGCCTCCGGTCGGGTGGCGTACACGCTGGGGTTGGAGGGGCCGGCGTTGACGGTGGATACGGCGTGTTCGTCGTCGTTGGTGGCGTTGCATGTGGCGGTGCGGTCGTTGCGGGT
>NZ_MOWP01000069.1:0-6507 GCF_001983215.1 Frankia sp. CcI49 | reverse complement strand
ATTCCGGTGTGTGTGGTGTCGTCGCCGGCGAAGGCGGAGATCTGTCGGTCGATGGGGGCGGAGCTGGTGATCGACCGGGCGGCGGAGGGGTATCGGTTCTGGTCGGATGAGGTGACGCAGGATCCGCGGGAGTGGAAGCGGTTGGGGGCGCGGATCCGGGAGCTGACGGGTGGGGAGGATCCGGACATCGTGTTCGAGCATCCGGGGCGGGAGACGTTCGGGGCGTCGGTGTTCGTGGCGCGTAAGGGTGGGACGGTCGTGACGTGTGCGTCGACGAGTGGGTTCATGCACGAGTACGACAACCGGTATCTGTGGATGAGTCTGAAGAGGATCGTGGGGTCGCATTTCGCGAACTATCGGGAGGCGTGGGAGGCGAACCGGTTGGTGGCGCGGGGGTTGATCCATCCGACGTTGTCGAGGGTGTATGCGTTGGAGGAGACGGGGCAGGCGGCGTTCGATGTGCATCGCAACGCGCATCAGGGGAAGGTCGGGGTGTTGTGCCTGGCGCCGGAGGAGGGGCTGGGTGTTCGTGACGAGCAGACCCGGGCTCGTCACCTGACGGCAATCAACCGCTTCCGCGGCGTGTAAGTACCTGTGTCCCGGGCCTGCCCAGGCCCAAGCTCCTGTCACCCGGCGATTGCCCGTCTGAGATGCTGAGGCCCTATGACAGAGCACAGCGATCTCATTCCGATGCCCGGTGACAGTGAAGGTGCTCCCGGGTTCGATCTGGTGCGCCGCGGTTACGATCCGCAGCAGGTGAATGCGCACGTCAACTGGTTGGTCGAGCAGCTGCGTGAGGCGGAGTCGCACCGGGCCGCCGCCGAGGCCGCCGCTTCCGAGGCGGCCACCGAGGCGGCCCGGGTGCGCGACGACCTCGCCGCGAACCGGCCGGCCTGGGAGGAGTTCGGCGGGCGGATCACCCAGATCCTCCAGCTCGCCGAGGAGGAGGCCGCGACCGTCCGCGCCGAGCGGACCCGGGACGCCGAGGCACAGCTGGAGGAGGCCCGTCGGATCGTCACCGAGGCGGAGCACACCCGCGACCGAACGGTGCGCGACGCCGAGGACCAGGCCCAGAACATCGTCGGCACAGCGTTGGCCGAGGCCGAGCGGGTCGTCGAGACCGCGCGCGCGACCGCGGCCCAGCTGGAGGGCGAGTCCGCCCGGCGCCTCGCCGAGCTCGAGAACCAGCGCGACCAGGTCACCGCCCAGCTCGGCGCGCTGCACGACCAGGTGACGGCCCAGCTCGGCGCGCTGCGGGACCGGCTCACCGCCGCGACCGCACCACTGCAGGCCTCGTCAACGCCGCGAGCGCTCACGGCCGGCGAGACCACATCCACCCAGACGGCTGCCTCGGCACACAGCTAGTGCCATCCCGGCAGGCTTCACCCCAGACGCCCCCGCCCCGGCCCCCGGCATCAGGCGTCCGGCCCCACGCACGCACCCGCACAGCCACCCGCCGCACCGCCACCGCCACCGCCCGCACCGCTGCCCGCCGGGGATCCCACGCCACCACAGCGCGTCAGCCATTCACCTCAAGAGGGACAAAAGGGCGGAGACGCGCCTGGCGAACCGCAAGAAGGAAGGATTTTGGTCGTCGGAACGACCGAAATCGTTCACTCCTGCGACTCGCCAAACCGACTACCGGGCTCAGCGGTGTCCCAGCGGACCGGAATGCGAACCCCACCGGCACGACCGACTACCGATCTTGATCGGGACCGTGCCGCGGCAGGCCTGCGGCGAGCAACATCCTCATCCCGTCGAGCCGGCTAGCCCCGCCGACCACCGCGCCGGAAACGATCCGGGCGCGCGTGCCTGCGTGCCCAGCAGGGGGTGTGCCAGTGGCGGCGATCGTCGAGCGCGCCCACCGGCCACACCACCCGATGCGGCGTGCCCAGCTCGATGAGGTGGTCGCAGCCCGGGCAGCGGTACGCCTTCGTGGTCGCAGCCCCGGTGACCGGCCGAACGACCCAGCCCTCGTCCGCCTCGTCCGCGTTGCCCGCCCCGTCCACCTCGCCCGCCCCGCCTGCGCCCGCCCCGCCTGCGCCCACCTCGCCTACACCCGCCCTGCCTGTGCCCGAACCGCGTCCCGCGGTGCCCGCACCCGAACCGCCTCCCGCGGTGTCGCCGAGGCCACCGTGGCGCATCTCAACGACCGCCGATGTCACCGTCCGGCACGGATCGGCCGACGACCTCACCGTCCACGACCTTGATCGTGCCCGCCGCGCCGCCGCGGTCCTCCGCGCCCCCGCCAGCTCCGCCGCGCCCGCTCACCCGTTGCATCGCGGCGCCGGCCAGGGTGCGGGCCACGTTCGCCCGCCGCAGCATGCCCGCCGGGCTCGCGAGCGCCGACGAGGCACCGATCAGCGCGTGGAACGCACGGTCGCTGCCGCGCCAGTGCTCCCGCAGGATGGGCTCGCCGGCCCCCACGACCAGCCGGCGGAACGCGAACGCCACCACGGCCACATCGTCGAGCTGGCCGATCACCGGGATGAAGTTCGTCAGCCGGTTCTTCGGCGACGCCAGGTAGGCCAGCGCGGCGCCCGCCTCCAGCTTCGCCGACTGCGGCACCCGTGGGTCCGCCAGCACCCGGCGCAGCATCACGACCAGGTCGGGCAGGAAAGTCGCCACCTCACGGCCGAAGTCGCGCAGCGCGTCCTTGTCCACCATGGCCACAGCCGTCCTCCTCACCGGTTCGGGCGGCCGGCACAGACGCCGCCATTCGTGCGTGCGACGCCCGCATGCCCACCCGCCGACATCGTAGACATGCCTGCCGACCGGCCCGCCCGGTGATCAATCCCGGATTTCGGTCAGTGACCTCCTCCGTACCGGCTCAGCGCGAGTGGTCGCGGAATCCCCGCCCCGTCTTTCGGCCCAGGTAGCCGGCCTTGACGAGATGCTCCAGCAGCGGGGCGGGGGCGTAGCCGGGCTCCCGGAACTCCAGGTAGAGCGTCCGCTGGATCGCGAGGGTCACATCGAGGCCGACGACGTCCGCGAGGGCGAACGGCCCCATCGGATGCCCGCACCCCACCGTCATCGCCGTGTCGATGTCCTCCACAGTGGCGTAGTGCGCCTCCAGCATCCGCACCGCGTCGTTGAGGTAGGGGAACAGCAGGGCGTTCACGATGAACCCGGCGCGGTCCGCGCACACCACCGGATGCTTGCGGGCCGCCCGGCTGACCGCGAGCACCGTCGCGGTCACGTCCGGCGCGGTCAGCACGGTCGGCACGACCTCGATCAGGCGCATCGCCGGCGCCGGGTTGAACCAGTGCATGCCGACGACGTCCCGCGGCCGCCCGGTCGCCGTGGCGCACTCGATCACCGGCAGCGAGGACGTCGTCGTGGCGAGGATCGCCCCGGGCTTCACGACCTCGTCAAGTGCGGCGAACAGGGCCCGCTTGACCCCCAGCTCCTCGACGACGGCCTCGATCACGAGGTCGCAGTCGGCGAGCGCGTCGAGCTCCGTCGTGCCGGTCACCCGGGCCAGCGCCGCGTCGCGGTCCTCGGTGGTGAGGCGGCCGCGGTGGACGCCCCGGTCGAAGGACTCGGTCAGCCGCTTGCGCACCGAGGAGACCTTGTCGTCCGAACGGGCCCGGTACACGACGTCGTAGCCGGAACGCGCGAGCACCTCGACGATGCCGGTGGCCATCGTGCCCGTGCCGACCACGCCGACCAGCCGGACCGGCCGCGCGGTCACCCCGGCGACCTCGGTCGCGCCGGCCTCGTCGACCACCTGCGGCGAGTCGGGCGCGGCGTAGGTGTAGAAGCCGCGGCCGGTCTTGCGGCCGAGCATCCCCGCCGTGACGAGCTGCTTGAGCAGCGGCGCCGGGGCGTGCAGGTGGTCGCGCGACTGGTGGTACATCGACTCGAGGATCTCGTACGCCGAGTCGAGCCCGATCAGGTCGAGCAGGGCCAGCGGACCCATCGGGTGGCCGCAGCCGTAGCGCATGGCCGCGTCGATGTCCTCCCGGGTCGCGTAGTGCGCCTCCARCATCCGCACCGCGTTGTTCAGGTAGCCGAACAGCAGCGCGTTGGCGATGAAGCCGGCCCGGTCGCCGGCGGACACCGCCGTCTTGTCGACCCGGCCGAGCAGCTCCCGCACCCCGTCGAGCACGGCAGGATCCGTGACGACCGTCCCGACCACCTCGACCAGTCCCATCACCGGAGCCGGGTTGAACCAGTGGGTGCCGAGCACCCGCGAAGGCCGGTGCGTCGCGGCGGCGAGCTCGGTGACCGACAGCGAGCTGGTGTTGCTGGCGATCACGGTGGCCGGCGGGCAGAGCTGGTCGAGCTGGCCGATCAGCTCCAGCTTGGCGTCGAGGCGCTCGTGAATGGCCTCGATCACCAGCGGGCAGTCGGCGACGGCCGCGAGATCGGTGCCGCTGTGCACCCGGGCCAGCAGTTCCTCGCGCTCCTGCGTGGTCAGCTTGCCCCGGTCAACGGCCCGCTGGGTCGAATGCTCCAGATGCCCCCGACCGCGGGCGAGGCCCTCGTCGTCCTTCTCGACGCCGACGACGTCGATGCCCGCGCGGGCCAGCACTTCCGCGATGCCGGCCCCCATGGTCCCCAGACCGACGACTCCGATCTTCGTCAGTTCACCGAGGGAAGTGTCCTGGCCCATAGCGCTCCTTCGTCCCAGGGTCCGCGCGTCCCGTCCACAGCGCGCGGCTCTGGCGGAGGCGTCGCGCGCTCGGATGACCGGATCGTCGCAGATTCACGACGCAGGAGCCTGTGATCGTGACGAAATCTGCCACATATGAAGACCCTGAAAACCCGCCGGCGCCCGTGGTAGGAACACTGCCGCCGGGTCAGGGCCCCGCGCCGGGACAGCGCCCGGCAGCGGGCCGGAACAGCGGGTCGGAACAGCGGGTCAGAACAGCGTGGGGATGGACGGCTCCAGCCCACGCAGCGCGTCGTAGTCCACGGTCGCGCAGGAGATGCCACGGTCACCCGCGAGCACCCGGGCCTGCGGCGTGATCGACTGGGCGCACAGGATCCCGCGCACCGGGTGCGGCAGGGCCGGGTCGTCGTCGAGGCGGGACAGGTACCGGGTGAGCTGCTCCACCCCGTCGATCTCGCCGCGCCGTTTGATCTCGACCGCGACGGTGGAACCGTCGACATCCCGGCAGAGCAGGTCGACCGGGCCGATGCCCGTCTCGTACTCCCGGCGGATCAGCGTCAGTCCCTCGCGGATCGCGTCCGGCCGGTCCGCGAGCAGCACCTGCAGGTGCGCCTCGACCCCGTCCTTGCGCAGCCCCGGATCGACACCCAGCTCGTGCGTGGAGTCGTGCAGGATCTCCTCGATCGAGATCACCAGCTGCTCGTCCGCCCGGTTCGTCACCCGCCAGACGCCCTCGGCCTCGACGATCGCGCACGGCGGGCTCATCCAGTTGAGCGGCTTGTAGGCGCGCCCGTCCGCGTGGATGGACACCGAGCCGTCGGCCTTCACCAGCAGCAGCCGAACCGCACTGGGCAGGTGCGCCTTGAGCCGACCGACGTAGTCCACACTGCAGCGGGCGATGACGAGGCGCATGGCGCGACCGTATCCTGCCGGGTCAGGAGCCTTCGTGCCCGGCCCCGTGGTCCTGTGGTCCCCCTGCCGCCGGCCCGTTCCCCGGCAGCCGACGGGCGGCGGCGTTGCTCCGCACCACCGCGTTGTTCCGCACGACCAGGTCGTCGAGCAGGCGCCGGCGGCCCGCGTACCGGATGGTGAGCTCCCGCGCCCGCTCGGCGGGCAGCCGGGCGAGGCGCACCGGGTCGGAGTTGTCGGCCATGTCCGCGCGCTTCACCACCACTGCGATCCGGTCGGCCGCCACCCGCGCCAGGTAGCACTCCACCGGCTCGCCGTCGCGGTGCGAGAGGGCGTCCACCGCCGCGACCACCTCGCTCGGGTATCCCGCAGTGGCGAGACCGGTCACGGTCAGGTCGGAGTCCTCCACGACGTCGTGCAGGATGGCCGCCATCCGCGCGTGCGCCACGTCGACACCGGCACCGGCGGCCGTGCGGCCGACGGTCTCCATCACCCGCAGCGGATGCCCGATGTACGCCTCCCCCGCCTTGTCCAGCTGGCCGTTGTGCGCCCAGGTCGCCAGGGCCACCGCATCCGCGATGGACGGGCCGGCCACGGAGCTCCCGGCGCCAGACGGGCCAGCGACGGACGGGCCGGCCGCGGACAGGCCGGCCGCGGACAGGCCGAGCCCGCCCGGGTGAGGCCCGGACGGGTCGGCAGCCGACGGGTCAGGCACCGGCGAGGCCGTTCGCCGTGCGCACGATGTTCACCATCCCTCGCATGATCTCGGTCAGGCCGTAGTCCTTGGGGGTGAACACCGCCGCGACACCGAGCGCGGCCAGCCTGTCCGCGTCGGCAGGCGGGATGATGCCACCCACCACCACTGGTACATCCCCGAGCCCCGCAGCCCGCAACCCGTCCAGCACCTCGGGCACCAGGTTCATATGCGAACCCGACAGCACCGACAACCCCACAAGGTGGACATCCTCCTCCACCGCGGC
>NZ_MOWP01000068.1:0-6856 GCF_001983215.1 Frankia sp. CcI49 | reverse complement strand
TGAATAGATGATCTTAGGCTTCGCAAAACCGCAGGTCAGGGCCTATTTCTCTGGAGCCGGCGAGGGGACTCGAACCCCTAACCGCTCGATTACAATTGATCATTAATCGGCGCCCGTCATCGATCATCGAGATCTGCTGCTATCAGGGCACTTTGCGCTGCAGTGCGCTCCCGCCCCCCTCGCTCTCGGTCATGGTTTTCCACCTTTTCCGTGGGGTAATCGTGGGGTACCAGGTAGCGCGGCAGACACCGACGAAGCGCCCGGAACGGACGGCGGTGACCACGTGGCCCGACCCTCACTGGCCCTCGGCACGTACGGCAACGTCTACACGGCGAAGTACGGCGACGTGTACCGCGCCCGCGCCCGGTACCGCGACTTCGACGGGCGCACCCGACTCGTCGAACGCCACGCCAAGACCAAGGGAGCTGCCGAGCAAGCGCTACGCACGGCACTGCGCGACCGGGCCCGCGTGGACGTCGGCACCGGCGCCATCACGGCCGAGACGAAGGTCGCCGTCCTGGCCGAGGAGTGGTTCGAGTCCGTCCAGAAGCAGGACCGCTCCCCCAACACCACGGCCGCCTACCGGGCGAGGCTCGACAAGTCCGTCATCCCGGGTCTCGGGGAGCTACGGATTCGCGAGCTGACGGTCGGTGTGATCGATCGCTTCCTGTCGATCGTCACCGAGAAGCACGGCGCGGCCACCGCCAAGATGATCCGCTCCGTCCTCTCCGGGATGTGCGGCCTTGCCGCCCGGCATGATGCACTGGACCGTAACGTCGTCCGCGACGCCGGACCGATCGCCGAGGCCACCCCGAAGAAGCAGCCGCGGGCCCTCACGCTCGACCAGCTCCGGGAACTGCGCTCCGCACTCCGGAACGACCCGAAGGCGGTCCGGCGAGACCTCCCCGAGTTCGTCGACCTGCTCATGAGCACCGGCGCCCGCATCGGTGAGGCCGCCGGCCTCACCTGGGGCGCGGTGAATCTCGACGAAGGCTGGATCGAGATCCGTTCGACGGTCGTACGCATCACCGGGCAGGGGCTCGTCAACAAGCCGAAACCCAAGAGCAAGTCCGGCTACCGGCGCCTACAGCTCCCGTCGTGGATGGTCCGGACTCTGAAGCAGCGCTTCGACGACCAGCCGGACGACGCCCCGGTGTTCCCCGCACCGCTCGGCGGCCTACGCGACCCGTCGAACACTCAGGCGGACCTACGTGACGCGTTCAAGGCCGTGAAGATGGACTGGGCGACGTCGCACATCGTGGGCCGCAAGTCGGTTGCCTCGGCGATGGACAGCGCCGGCCTGTCTGCCCGCGCCGCCGCCGACCAACTCGGACATCGCCACGTCAGCATGACCCAGGACCGGTACTACGGTCGTCAGGTCGCCGAGACCGGCGCAGCCGCAATACTTGAGCTGCTGGACACCTGAAATCCAGCGCATACATTATCCATGGCCCCTCCGCTGCCGCAGATCCCTCGGCCCGAATGGGAAAACCATCTAGGCGAAGACGCGCGCCGACCTCGAAGATGACGATCGAATCAGGGGAAAATAATCTCGTCAACGTCCCTCGAATCCGGCAGCTTAGGAGGTAGAGACCACAAAAAATCTGCCACAGCATCCGGGTGAGACGGGCCAAAGTGGGCAAGTGCTGCCCAAACAAATGGATTATTTGACCAGCGGGATCTGGCAGCGTGCAGCGTCATATGCAAAGCCCCCGCCGGATCATTATTTTGTAGCCCTTGAAGGCTTTCATAAAATCCTCTGGCCATCCTCACTGCGGGCCCGTCGGCTAGTGCCCACATAGAAGCAACGACATGCTTGAATCCTGCAATCTGAAATGCCGATGCCACATGCAAGGCCTCATCAGGAAGAAGCGGGACCCCTTTGGCAGTCTCACAGCCAGAAAGAACAATCAATTCCGCCGACGGCAAATCAAGACGGAAGGCTTGACCTATGTCAAGAGTCCCGTCCGCTAGCACTAGTCCCCCTCTCAGAGGATATTTAAAATTGCTACTGGCGTGACAGGCAAAGTGTGCCCAGTTGGCCGTCGGGAGAGCCGCCTTCACAGCGTTCAGAGTTGCAGCCCCGTTGAGGAGAAACTGGGTCCCGGAAAACAGGCTAGCCACGGAGCTAGCTTCTGCTTCCGCACCTGGAAGTGGGGCTGATCCTGGCGTATTTGATACCCCTACAACTAATACTTTTCTAGATTCCGGAGACGATACCTTCCGACGTTGTAGGCCGTAAACTAGGGAGCCAACGGTGGATGTATAGGAACTCACGACCCTGTCCATCACCGTCGACGACTCGCCCGAAAGTCGGTCATCTCGATATGTTCCAGCAGCATGAATCGGCATGAAGCTCAAGAGACCCGTCATGCACCAACATATTCGCGGCCAAACCCCATTGACTATCTTATCGGTGCAGCCGATGGCATCCAGCACTGGCAGCGCAACTACTTTCCAGAGCCACTCAAGTGCTGTAGTAGCACGCACCTCCCAGCGATCGCCAGCAAGAAGTGAATCTCGACGTTCAAAGACACCCCCCTCGGTCAAGAAGGGCGCAACATAGGTACGAACATCCTCCAGTCGCAAATCAGGGAGGGTGACACAAGAAAACCCTTCTCCCTTGATTATCAAAGCGTCTGCACCATATCGACTGACGTTCACGATCACGATCGGAACTATCGATGCAGCTTTCCTCATCTCTGATTGACTGGGCTGCAGTAGAAAACTCTGCATTTGCGGGACCAATCTGATCTCTGCTATCAGATCTTCCCACTGCTGTGCCACATCATGGCGAAAGTCTGAAATCTCATAGCCCTGTGCGGCCGTGTCTCGTTGACTTTCAACCCAGGTTGGGCGCGACCACTGTGCGGCCAAGATGTCGGAAATTTTATTGTAGCGAGTAGCCAAGTCGGGTCGAAGGTCTGCTAATACTTGGATGTCCGCCTTGCCCTCGATAACTTGATTCAGAAGTATTCCGCGCCCCTGCTCTAAGAGACTTGCGGCCCTTTCTACATCGCCGGACCTGAGAGCCAAATATGCCGCATCGGAAGCAAGTCCGAGATACTTTGCCAACAACTTTTCGCGGTCAGAAGCGTCAAGGCGCCGCGAGGCCACAAGAGGTAACAGCGCGATTGCGAGTGCCATCGCATCGGTGGCACTCGAAACTTCCCCGCGTTCAGCGAGGGAATGGCCAAGGTGCATCGCGGCATCGATACGCAAGCGAACGGGGACCGCTGCTGACTTCATGCATTCCTGCCATGCGGCCTCTGCGGTGCGCGATGCGCCGGTCTCTAAGCGATTCTGTACGGCGCTCTCTCTCAGAGTATCTCCCAGCAACAGGAGGGACTCGCCTCTTGCGGCACTTCCATCGGGTGTAGCCGCAACCGCGGAACGTAGCAGGGCTACGGCCTCGTCCAGCGCCGAACTGTCGCTAGTCAGCTTGGCTCGCACCCGAAGAGCATCTGCAAGGGCAGTCAGCGCCACTGATCGGTCGACGTTATCGGGCCTCCCGATCGCAGCCGCCCGGCGTAATAGGATGATGCTCTCGTCAAGCGAAACTAGATCGCCCCACAGCTCTGCTTTCAATCTCAGAGCATTACCCAGAGCCACCAATGAGGCGACGCCTTCATTTCCTCTTCCGCCTTGCTCATAAGCGCTGCGCAGAACATTGATAGCGCGCATCAATTCGGCACTATTGCTCCCACTCTGCGCACGAAGAAGCAGCGCTTCCCCTAGGCTCCAAAGTCGAGCGACCCTGTTCTTCTCGCCTTCAACAACACCGAGATCACCATCGGCCTTGTAAGCAATATTACGGGCAAATGATATTTCGCTTACCGAGTTACGATTTCTCTGCTGAGGCTCTGGCCTCCCTTTTCCTTTAAGGGTGCTCGCAAGCTCTTTATAGAGCGTGTGAACGTCTATCAGCGGCGCCCCTCCGGGTATACCCTTCTCAATGAGTCGGATTAGCTCCCCCGTAAAAGCAGTGTACGTCTCACCCGCAGGGGCCAAGGCTTTCTTAGTTTCCGCGGCCGCCGCAAGGATGTATGTCCCTTCAATCACGGCGTCGTCGGCTATCTCTCCGCCAGCGCTCAGCCCTTTAAATGCTCGACCACTATAACAACAGTCAAGAATTACGATCTTGCGTTGCGCCCGACTTTTTATTATTGGCTTTCGGATCCAATCGTATGGCAAAGATGTGTGTTCCGCTCCTACCCGCGACTGTACCGTCGCAAGGTGGAGGTCCAACGTATCTGGGGCGACTAGCCCATGTCCTGAATAGTATACTATTAAAGTATCATCTGCGGCCTGTGCGGCGACTTGCACCGCATCAACAACCGATACGTATTCTTCAGGTTGAACAAACGCCGTTATGTTCTCAGAGGGTATCCCCCAGACTGATGGATTGGCAAAGATTTCGGGAATTCTTTTGAGGTTATTTTGAACGCTCGGCAGATCGTCTAGATCGGAGTACTCGTAGGCACCAATCACGACGAGACGCGACCGCTCTGGATCTGCTAGGGAAACCATGATTCAAAAGTGCCACTTCCCTAGTCGTTCCCCTCACCACTGCTTGTTGTCGAACCTTCCGAGAGCAGGTCAGCTACGGCACGAATTTCTTCGGCGCTAGCATCCTTGATTGTCACTGTCATATCTCCTCTCTGGAATACCACACCAGCGGCGTCGCTCTGCGTGGACAACCAAGATGCGCACGACAACGCCAATGACGAAGCGCTAAAGCCAGTAGATACGACGAAATTGATGATTTCGAGAATCTCACCCATACTTTCTTGATCGCCAGAAGCGAAGGCTATTGCGGCATCCTTGCGGGCATCGGCATCGGCTTCAATCCACTGGTATAGCGCCAGGGCACTCTCGGTCGAAGCATTTTCGTCAAGCATCACGGAAAACCGCATTACTCCCCCTCTAGGTTGCGCTGCAACGCTAGTCAAAATTCATTGGGAAATCGATACCGAGAAGATTATTTACTGGAGAGATTATTTGAAGTAGATGGTGATGAGACCCGGCGTCTCTGCGGCATTAGATCAATTCTTCTTGTTCTAGACAAGCAATTAGGCGGTCGGTGAAGAAGCTCCGCAGCACTGTCGGCCTAATGGTCATTCGACCGTGGTGCGCAGTCGATCCTGACATGGCTCCCCCGCTCCATGTGTCACAGCTCCGCACCGATCTTACCTCTCGTGCCCATCTGGCCATAGAGGAGACTGGCAGTCGTACGAAGCCGTGTCAGCCGCGGACCACAAGGGAGTGGCCCGGTGGCAACGCCTACAGCCGTCAGCTGGTTTCGCGGATACGCATGTGCCGTGGTGAGTCGAGATAGCCTCGGACGGCGCAGATGATCAGAGGACGTCTAGTAGCTGAAACTGTCGGTCTGCCCGAGATGCGCGGAATTTGGGTCAGCCGTCTCGCCAGGTTGGACGGTTTGAGTCCAGCCAAGTCTCGACGTCGGTCCGGCGCCAGAGTCGGAGTCGCGGGTGGTCGATCAGGGGATCGGGGAAGCCTTTTCGGCTGGCCACCGATGTGGCGTAGCTCCGGCTGACGCGCTCCCGGCGGGCGGTGCCCGCGCCGAGTAGCGAGCGAAGGCCATCGATGTCGACCAGGGTACGGAGCTCCGCACGGCTGATCATCTCATCGCCGCTGCCGCTCTGACCGGACACCCAACCGACGCTAGGAGCGTACCCACGTCTGCAACGTGGGCGCTGTACTTACGATCCGATAGTGACTACCGTGCGGTGTGTCAGGAACAGGTCGGGCCGGCCCGGTGTGTCAGCACCGGAACCGGCCCTCGGCACCGACCGACTTGGGAGGTCGACACCGTGTCCGACATGCTGTCAGCTCCACCGCACACCGCCCCGGGAGAAGCACCAGGGACGGCGATCCCGTCGTTCGCGAGGAGGGCACCGGGCCGTTCCGGTGCTACTCGGTGTCGGTGCCGTCGGGTGTTCATCCGGCGGCGATCGCGACGACGCTCCGCACGCTTCCGCTCGGGTGCGTGCTCACGTCGATGACCGACGGCGAGATGAGGTTCAAGCCGGCGGAGCCCCACCACGGTTCGGGATGGAACTCCGGGCCGGCGACGCTCGAAGCCCCGCCGGATCGGTCGTGATGTAGGCCGGCCGGATCCTCCGACAGGAAGGCGGCAGCGCCGTCCCGCCGGGGCATCCACCGATCGGCGTGCGGCGCGGCTTGAGCGGGCCGGCCCCGAGGCGTCTCCTCGGGGTCGGCCCTTGTCATGTCAGGACCACGGTTCCAGCAGGTGGGCGCGGCACCGTCGATGCAGCATCGAACTTCGCCAGAATGTCACGGATGGTTGCGAAATTGCGGGCTGCCGCGCGGCGTGAGCGCTGCTAGACCTAGCACCCCCGCCTGCTAGGTCTAGCAGCACCTCTAGCAAGAGAACATGCCTCTGACCTGGGGTCTAGAGGCCTAGCGGGGTTGTGCGGAGTACCAGCGAAACGCGCCGAATCCCGTCTCTTGGACCCTCCCGCCAGCCTCTAGACGCGCCGCGGCAGCCGCCACACAGCGTTACTTCCAAACCGCCGGCCCCCGTCGCCGCTGCCCGTCCCGCCTGCCCGTAGGGCGCGCGGCTTCTGCGCCCGGCGATCCGCTGCAGCAGGGATGAACGACGGCCCACGAAAATCGACGATGGTCACTGACAGTGATGCAAACCGTGGGGTAACCGTGGGGTTTGAGATCTTGAGCGAGTGGGCAAAACGGCGAAAGTGCCTGTGCTACAGTCACTTTGGAGCCGGCGAGGGGACTCGAACCCCTAACCGCTCGATTACAAGTCGAGTGCGCTACCAATTGCGCCACGCCGGCCGGCCGCTCCACGATACCG
>NZ_MOWP01000067.1:0-7098 GCF_001983215.1 Frankia sp. CcI49 | reverse complement strand
ACCCTGAGCAGGTCCGCCCCCTCGGCCAGCCCCTCGACCACACCGGCTGGGTGTCCGCGGTGGCGTTCGGGCCGGACGGGCTGCTGGCAACCAGCGGCTACGAGGGGACAGTGCGGTTGTGGGATGTCGAGGAGCTGCAATGGCTACGGGAGCATGCCTTCGAGGTGGCGTGCCGGCTGGTAGATCATGGTCTGACCGAGTCTGAATGGCGTAAGTCTGTCTCCGATATGGACACTGATCCGTACCGTGACTCGTGCGGAAACCGACGCCCAGCCGGCTAACCACGATCGGGCCTGACAGGCTCTGTCGACGGCGGCCTCATTGGCTTGCCTCGTACAGCGTCCACCTACGGCACCGCCGAATTCGACTCTGGGTCGACGGGTCGCGACCGTTCGGCGGAGCGGACCTGCGCCCTAGGGCGGTAGTTCCTAGCTTCAAAGTGGTGGGCTAGCTGATCACGATCTCCGAGGTGCGGGAGCTACTGCGCCCGTCGTCGCCGGACGGGCACCTCTCACGCCACCGGGCGGACCGGATACTCCTTCACGCTGCTACCCGCCGAGGGAGCTCAGCGAGCATCACGGCGCTGATCGCCATCTCGTCAGAGAGCTCGGCGAGATCTCCATCAGGGGTTTTGGTCGACAGCGCTGCTGGGAGCACCCGCGGTCAACCTGTCGGCCGGCGACCCATTGCTCAGCAGCCGACAACCGTCGGCACTTTTGGCTGGTCATATCCCGTTCAGGCAAGGATCTGCCACCACTGAAAGTTGGCCGATCGGGATTAAGGAGAATCCATCGAGTGGCAATGATGCGCGAACCATCCGGCCGCACTGAAGCACGAGGCGATGGATCGATTGCGGGTACGAATCGGTTCGGTGCATTACTTGTCGGGGTTTCTCAGCGCCTGCGAACATACCCTGGAAGGATCCCGCTTCTCGAGAAACGGCCATCGGCGAATCACGGGAGCATCCACAGTGGACAAGGTCGGAACAGTTGACGACATTCACGCCGCCGCCACGGCCCTGACCGGCCTCACCGATTTCGGTCCGCCCGATTATCATGAGGGGCTTGAGGTCATCCTGGCCGCCTACCAGGACGAGGCCGACCTCACACCGCTCGGCGTCGCGATGGCCCGCGACGAGTTGCGCGACATTCTGGTGGCCCGCCTGTTCAGCGAGGCCGGCTGGCAGCGCTATCCCGAGTACGCCGAGGTTCCGATCGAACGGCCGCTGTTCATCATCGGAATGCCCCGCACCGGCACGACCACGCTGCACCGGCTGCTGACCGCCGATCCGGCCCATCAGGGCCTGGAACTGTGGCTGGGCGCCGCTCCGCGTCCCCGTCCGCCGCGCCCGAGCTGGGCCGACGACCCGATCTTCCAGCTCGTCCAGGGAGCGATCCAGGCATTCCTGGATCGGAACCCGGGCTATCTCGGTATCCACAACCGGGACGCGGCGAAGGTCGAGGAATGCTGGCTGCTCACCCGTCAGTCGATGATGTCGGCCTTCTTCGAGTTCACCGGGCACGTGCCGACCTACTCGAGCTGGCTGGCCGGGCAGGACTGGACGGCCGCCTRCGAGCGCCACCGCCGCAACCTGCAGCTGATCGGGCTGCCCACGCCCGGCCGGACCTGGGTGCTCAAGTACTCCGGCCACATGCTGTGCCTGGACGCCCTGCTGGCCACCTATCCGGACGCGCTGATCGTGCACACCCACCGCCGGCCGGCCAGCACCGTGCTCGGCTCGGCCTGCAGCATGGTGAGCCGGCTCGCGGCGGGCAAGTCGACCAGCTTCCACGGCGACGCGATCGGCCCGGCCCTGCTCGAGCTGGCCGACCGGGCCCTGACCCGCTTCGCGGCGGACCGGGCCCGCCACGACCAGGCCCATTTCCACGACGTGGAGTTCGACGAGTTCACCGCCGACCCGCACGGGGTCGTCGCCGGAATCTACGAGCGGCTCGGCCGCCCGGTGCCCGAGCATGCCCGCGCCGCCATGGCCGAGGTGCTCACCGAGGACGACCGGCTGCGCTCCCACCGTTATGACCTCGCCGAGTTCGGCGTCACCGCCGAGCAGGCCGACGCCCGCCTCGCCGGTGTGGTCTGACCGCCCACCGCACCGAACGGAGACATGATGACCACGACGGCGCCCACCGGGACGGCGGAAGCGGCCCTGGCCCGGTGGGGTTTCTCCGAATGGATCGCGCAGACCCGGCGGACCGGCGAGTTCATCGACACCCCCGAGCTGGACGGGGTCAACGACGCGGTCATCAGCGTCGACGGCCGTCCCATGGTCAACTTCTCCGGCATCGGCATCCTGGGCTGGCAGCATGACCCGGAGGTCCGCAGGGTCTTCGCCGCCGCGGCGGCCGAGTACGGCCTGGTCGTCGGCGGTTCGCGGCTGGTCCAGGGCCTTTCCCGGCCGCACCTGGAACTCGAGAGGCTCGTGGCCGAGATCACCGGCAAGGAGAAGGCACTCACCTTCGCCACCGGCCTGCTGGCGAACTTCGGTTTCGTCCACGCGATGAAGGCCCGGTTCTCGTTCGCCGACGAACCCGGGGTGAACAACGCCGACATGGTCCTCGTACTCGACCGGGACAGCCACTGGAGCATGTGGAAGGCCGCCGACGGGTTCAAGTACGGACGCAACCTGTTCGACTTCGAGCACAACGACGTCGCGGAGCTGCGCAAGCTGCTGGCCGAGCTGGGCGACCGGCGGGTCGTGGTCGGTTTCGAGACGGTCTACTCGTCCGACGGCTCGATGGCGCCTGTGGGCGAGATCCTCGATGCCTGCGAGGAGTTCGGGGCGGTCAGTTTCGTCGACGACGCCAACGGGTTCATGGCGTACGGCAACGGTGGCCACCGGTTCGCGGCGGAATACGAGGCGCTGCGCCGCGCCACCTTCCGGATGGTGTCGTTCGGAAAGGCCGTCGGCCTGTCCGGCGGAGCCGTCGTCGGGCCGGCGGACGCCATCGACGCATTCCGTTTCCTCTCAGGCACGTCGATTTTCACGACGAACATCCAGCCGCCCACCGCGCAGGCCATCACACACGTGCTCGAGCGGATGCGGCGCGACCCGTCGGTGATGGAGCGATATCTCGACCGGATTGACCGGCTGCGGGAACGTCTGATCGCGGTCGGATGCACCATCAATTCCACGCCGACCTTCGTCACCTCGATCGCCGTCGGTTCCAACGAGACCGCCGTTCGGGTACGGCGGGATTTTCTCGAGCGCGGCTACCTGGTGCCGATGTTCGTCTATCCGGCGGTCCGGAGGAACGAGGCGGTGATCCGTCTGCTCGTGAACAATCGACTGTCCGACGAGCAGCTCGACGGTTTCGTCGAAACGCTGGCCGAGCTCCGCACGATCCACGGTTTCTGACAGCGCCCAACAAACCTGCCGCGGGCCGGGCCGAGCGAGGGGCACCATGGATTCCCAGTCACCAGACCCTGCGTCACCGTCCGCGGCGATCCCCCGGCCGCTCACCCCGTTGGTCGCCCCGCTGGTCGCCCGGCCAGCGGGGCGACCAGTCGCCCTGGTCACCGGGTGTTCGAGCGGCATCGGGCTGCGCAGCGTCCCGGCGCTGGTCCGGCGGGGTTTCCACGTCGTCGCCACCCTGCGCGACCTGGGCCGCCGCGGCGCGCTCGACAAGGTCGCCGACGAGCACGTCACGGTGCTCCGGTTGGACGTCACCGACCAGCGGACGATCGACGAGACCGTCGCCGACGTCCTGGCCGCGACCGGCCGTATCGACGTACTGGTCAACAACGCGGGGACAGCACCGCCGAACTTCGTCGAGGAGGCACCGCTGGCGCAGTGGCGATCGGTGTTCGAGACCAACCTGTTCGGCCAGGTCGCGATGACCAACGCCGTCCTGCCCGCGATGCGGGCACGGGGCCGGGGCCGGGTGGTGATGATCTCCAGCGTGGGCGGGCGGGCACCGACTCCCCTGCTCGGCGTCTACTGCGCCTCGAAGTTCGCTCTCGAGGGGTACGCCGAGACCCTGCGGCTGGAACTGCGGCACTCGGGCATCGACGTGGTGCTCGTCGAACCGGGCTCCTACCGGACGCCGATCTACGACACGCCGCTGCTGGACGCCCCCGTCCCGGTCGAGTCGCCCTACGCGGACGACTTCGTCCGGCTGCGCGCGTTCTACGGCGAGTACATCGCCCACCACCTGCGTGACCCCGACGAGGTCGCGGAACTGGTCGCGACCCTGGCCACCCGCAGGCGCCCGCGACTGCGTCATCCGATCGGCACCGACGCCTGGATCAAGCTTGCGCTGCACGCCCTGCTCCCCTGGCCGGCCTACGAGCGGCTGACCCGCCGGCTGATCGGCCTGCGGCCGTAGCCGCCGCCGGGCGGCCGAGCACCTGCGGCGCGTAGTTCCAGGCTTCTGGCCTGGCATTTCGCCGCCCACAACGATCGGAGCGCTGATGGCGTCCACTCCGCAGCCACCTGGCGTCGACGTCGTCCGCGGTGCCGGCGACGCGGTGTCGGGAGGGCTGGCCGCCGGCCGGCGGCGGGTGGTGCTGGCGATCTGCTGCACAAGCGTGTTCGTGGTCGCGATGGACGCGACGATCCTCAACGTCGGCCTGCCGTCGATCAGGAGCGACCTGCACGCCGCGGACTCCGGGCTGCAGTGGGCCGTGGACGCCTACAGCCTGGTCATGGCAAGCCTGCTGCTGTTCTCCGGCTCGATGGGTGACCGGTTCGGACGAAGGCGCGTGTTCCGAACCGGACTGACGCTCTTCTCGATCGGCTCGTTGCTGTGCAGCCTGGCGCCCGGGCTCGGTTGGCTGACCGCATTCCGGATGGTCCAGGCGGTCGGCGGCTCGATGCTCAACCCCGTCGCGCTGGCAATCATCACCAACACCTTCACCGATCACCGCGAGCGAGCGCGTGCGATCGGCCTGTGGGGCGGGATCGTCGGTCTGAGCCTGGCGCTCGGGCCGGTTGTCGGCGGGCTGCTGGTCGACACGATCGGCTGGCGGTCGATCTTCTGGCTCAACGTACCGGTCGGCGCCCTCGCACTGATTCTCGCCGGACGATATCTGCCCGAGTCGCTGGCGCCGCGGGCCCGGCGTTTCGACCCGGCAGGCCAGGTGCTCGTCGCCGTCACCTTCGGTACGGTCACCTACGCGATCATCGAGGCGCCGGAGGCCGGCTGGGCCTCCCCACCGACAGTCGCCATGTTCATCGCCAGCGCCCTCGCTCTCGCCGGGCTGGTCGCATGGGAGAAGCGGCGCCCGGACGCCCTGTTGGATGTGCGGTTCTTCCGCAGCGCACCGTTCTCCGGGGCCACGGCCATCGCGATCTGCGCGTACGCGGCAATGGCCGGATTCCTCTTCCTGAACACGCTCTACCTCCAGGCCGTGCGCGGCTACTCCKCGATGGACGCCGGCCTGCTGACACTCCCGATGGCGGCCGTCGCGACGCTGACGTCGCCGATCTCCGGTCGCCTCGTGGCCAGCCACGGCCCTCGACCGGCGCTGATCATCGCCGGGATCGCGATACCCGCCAGCGGAGTCATCCTGTCCTTCCTGAGCAGCTACGAGAGTCTCGCGCCGGTCATCTGCGCGTACGTGCTGTTCGGCGTCGGGTTCGGAATGGTCAGCGCCCCGACCACGAACATCGCGGTGTCCGGCATGCCGCTCGCCCAGGCAGGCGTCGCGGGAGCGATCGCCGGTACCAGCCGGCAGATCGGCATCGCCCTCGGTGTGGCGGTCTTCGGCTCGGTGGCCGCCCATCGCGTCACAGATGGCTCCGGAACGGCGGCCATCGACCCAACCAGCGCACCACCCTGGTGGATCATGACCGGCTGCGGACTGACCATCGCCGCACTCGGCGTTCTCACCACCGGCCGCTGGGCGCGGGAAACCGCAGCCCGGACCGCGGCACTCTTCACCCCCCGGCCGGCGCCACCCGAGCCCGAGGCGCCATCCCCGCCACCGCCCGCGCCGAGCAGGTGAACGCCGCCGGTCCCACCGCGGCCGGCGGGGTCTCGGCTGGCATCGACGAAGGCGACGGCCCTCACGTCCCCACCGGTCCAGCGAGGCCGCCGATGGCGTGGCGGACGAGATCGGTGAGGGCTTCGCGGTCGTCGAGCGCGTCGTCGGGGACGCTGTAGTAGGCGCGGACGGTCACGGTTCCGCCTGCCGCCTGGTAGGTGAACGGCCGACTGCCCGCGCTCTCCCACGCCGGCCGTTCCCGGTCGGGGACCCTGACGTAGACGGTGTCCATGACCATGGCGACCTGGCGGCCGGCGTGGCAGATCGCCCAGCCGCCGAAGAACCGTCGCAGGCTCATCCCGCCGAGCCCTTCGACCTGGTCGAGAACGTGCTCGGCGAGGTCGCGCTGCCCGCTCACGGCCGGGTGGGGGCGGTCCGGACCGGCCGAGCCGTCTCGATGACGAGTTCGGCGACCCGGGTCGAGGAGGCCGGGTTCTGTCCGGTGACGAGCTGGCCGTCGCGCAGGACGTGCGGGGCGAAGGGCCGGCCCGCGCGGTAGTTCGCGCCCAGCGAGCGCAGCCGCTGTTCCAAGGAGAACGGTACGAGGCCGGTCGCGGCGACCAGTTCCTCCTCACTGTCGCTGAACGCGGTCAGCTGCCGGCCGTTGACTACGGGGCGTCCACCGACATGGAGGTCCACGAGCGCGGCGGCGCCGTGGCAGACCGCCCCAACCGTCCCGCCCCGGGACAGAACCGAGGTCAGCAGGTCGGCGAGTGGCGGGTTGGCGGGGAAGTCCCACATCGTCCCGTGCCCGCCGACCAGGAACACGCTGTCGAACGCGCCGACATCCAGGCCGGCCAGCGGCACGGTCGCCGCGAGGCGGGCGAGGGCGTCGGGATCGGCACGGAACCGGTCCACCGCGTCGGTGGCCGCGGCCGGGGCGAGGCTGGCGGGGTCGACAGGAGGCTGCCCGCCGGCGGGCGAGGCGAGGATGACCTCGATTCCGGCGTCGGTCAGGGCGTGGTACGGGGCGGCGAGTTCCTCGTACCAGAATCCGGTGGGACGGTCGGAGTCGCCGAAGCGGGCGTGCGAGGTGAGGACGAGCACTGCTCGGGAGCCGGACAAAGGAGCCTCCAGGAGAATCTGAGCACGGCG
>NZ_MOWP01000066.1:0-8798 GCF_001983215.1 Frankia sp. CcI49 | reverse complement strand
GTGGATTGGTCGGTGGGGGGTGTGGAGGTGGTGCGGGAGTCGGTGGGGTGGCCTGAGGTGGGGGGTCGGGTGCGGCGGGCGGGGGTGTCGTCGTTTGGGATGTCGGGGACGAACGCGCACGTCATCCTCGAAGAGGCGCCGGGCTCGCGGGTGCAGACGCAGGTGGGTTCCGCGGCTCCGAACGCGGTCTCGTCCGACGCCGACGCCGACGCCGTGGCCGCGGGCGCCGTGGACCCCGATGCCGAGGACGTCACGGTGCCATGGGTGCTTTCGGCCCGGTCGGAGACCGCGTTGCGTGCGCAGGCCCGGCGCCTGCTGTCCCAGCTGGGCGAGACCGCCGATCCACCGTCGGTCCGCGACGTGGGCTGGTCCCTGGTACATGGGCGGGCGGCGTTGGAGCACCGTGCGGTCGTCGTCGGCGGGGACCGTCGCCGCGGGCTGCGTGCGCTGGCGCAGGGCCAGTTCGACCAGGACGTCGTGCCCGGGCGGTCCACCGCTGGTGACGACCGGGTGGTGTGGGTGTTCCCGGGGCAGGGGGCGCAGTGGGCGGGGATGGGCGCCGACCTGCTGGAGTCGTCGCCGGTCTTCGCGGGGCGGGTGGCACAGTGCGATCGGGCGTTGCGGCCGTTCCTGGACTGGTCGGTGGTGGAGGTGCTGCGGGGCGCCGCGGGCGCGCCGCCGCTGGAACGGGTGGACGTCGTGCAGTGCACCTCGTGGGCGGTCATGGTGGGGCTGGCGGCGCTCTGGGAGTCGTGGGGGGTGCTCCCGGACGTGGTCGTCGGGCATTCGCAGGGGGAGATCGCGGCGGCGTGTGTGGCGGGGGCGTTGTCCCTGGACGACGCGGCGCGGGTGGTGGCGGTCCGGTCGCAGGCGATCGCGCAGGTGCTGGCAGGCGCCGGCGGCATGGCGTCGGTGGCGCTGCCCGCGGCGGAGGTGGCGGCCCGGCTGGCCGGGGCCGGGCAGGACGGTCAGGACGGGCTCGTCGAGGTGGCGGCGGTCAACGGTCCGTCGGCGACCACCGTCGCCGGCGAGCCCGGTGCGTTGGGCGCGGTGCTCGCCGGCTGGGAACGCGAGGGGGTGCGGGTCCGGCGGCTGCCGGTGGACTACGCCTCCCACACGGCCCAGGTGGAGCACGTCCGTGAGCGGCTCGCCGAGGAGCTCGCCGCCGTGGTCGCCCGGCCGGCGTCCGTGGCCATGTGGTCGACGGTCACCGCGCGGCCGGTGGACCCGGCGGTGCCGCTGGACGGCGGGTACTGGTACCGGAACCTGCGGTCGACGGTGCGTTTCGGGGCGGTCGTCGAGGCGTTGGTGGCGGACGGGTGCCGAACGTTCCTGGAGGTCGGTGCGCATCCGGTGCTCACCGCGGCGGTGGCGGAGACGGCCGAGGCGGCCGGGGTCGATGACGCGCTCGTCGTCGGGTCGCTGCGGCGCGGTGAGGGTGGGCTGGCGAGGCTCCTGACCGGCGCCGCGCAGCTGTGGGCACACGGTACGCCGGTGGACTGGGGGCCGTTGGTGACCGGGGGGCGCCTGGTCGACCTGCCCACCTACCCGTTCGAGCACCGGCGTTACTGGCCCGATCCGCCCACGACCGCCGGCAGCGGCGGCGGTGCCGGCACGGAGGCGCCCGAGACGCCCGGCACCGGCCATCCCCTGCTGGGGGCCGCGATCCCGCTCGCCGACACCGGTGGGCTGCTGTTCGGCGTGACGTTGTCGCGCGACGTCACGCCCTGGCTCGCGGAGCACACGGTGGCCGGCGCCGCGCTGCTGCCGGCGACCGCCTTCCTGGAGATGGCCGTGCGCGCCGGAGCGGAGGCGGGCTGCGACCAGGTCGCGGAGCTGACTCTCCAGACGCCGCTGGTCGTTCCCGACCGTGGTGGTGCCGATCTGCAGATCTCGGTCGGTCCACCCGGCCCGGCGGGTGAGCGTGCGTTCGCCGTGTACTCCCGTCCCGGCGGGCCGGACGAAACGGGCGACGACCCGCGGCGGGCGGCGGATCCGGGCGACCGGTGGACCCGGCACGCGACGGGCACGCTCCTGGCCGGCGGCGGGCATGGTGCTACGGCGCGCCCGTCGTTCGATCTCGCTGTATGGCCGCCTACCGGCACGCAGCCAGTCGCGACCGACGATCTCTACCCGCGGCTGGCAGCCTCCGGCGTGGACTACGGGCCGGCGTTCCGCGCGGTGCGAGCGGTGTGGCGTCGCGGCGCGGAGCTGTTCGCCGAGGTGGCGCTGCCCGAGCAGCTCGGTGCGCAGGCACGCCGGTTCGGGCTGCACCCGGTACTGCTCGACGCCGCCCTGCATCCGCTGGTCCTCGACCCGGAGCTGGGGCCGCGCCGGCTGCGTCCCTTCTCCTGGAGCAACGTCGGAGTGCACGCGACCGGTGTCCCGGCGTTGCGCGTGCGGCTCTCCCCGGCCGGCTCCGACGAGGTCGCCGTCGAGGTCGCGGACGCCACCGGACAGCCGGTGGCCGACGCCCTGCTGACCTTGCGCCCGGCGCCCGCACCGACGGCCGTGGAGCCCGCCCCGCCGGTGGTGGCGGCGGTCGACCCGGCCAGGGAGGTGCCGGTCCAGGGCGCACCGGGCCAGCGCACCGCAGTGGACATCCAACCGGGCGCGGGCCACCCGGACGTGTCGTCGTTCGCCCAACGGCTGGCCGGCCTGCCCGGGCCGGAGCAGGATCGGGTGCTGCTCGACCTGGTCCGTGCCCAGGCAGGCGCGGTGCTCGGCCACGGCGAGAACGGTGTGGTGTCGGGCGACCGCTCGTTCCGGGACCTCGGTTTCGACTCGCTCAGCGGCGTGGAGTTCCGCAACCGGCTGACCGCCATCACGGGCCTGCGGCTGCCGGCGGCACTCGTGTTCAACCAGCCGACCCCACGCGCGCTTGCCCGGTATCTGCGCGGCGAGCTGGACCCCGGCCGCCACGGCGAACACGACGCCCTGGTCGAACTGGAACGGCTCGAGGTCGCGCTGGCCGCCGCCGGGCCCGAGGTCGACGGCCAGGTCATCGCCCAGCGTCTGCAGACGTTGCTGTGGCGATGGAACGACACCCGTCCCGGCACGGCGGCGGCGAGCGCCGCGACGGACGGAACGGGCGGGATGGGCGGTGGTGGCCATCCTGCCGCGGCCGGCGACGACTTCGACGCGATGAGCGACGACGAGATGTTGGAGGCGATCGACCGGGAGCTCGGCGCGTTCTGATCCGTCCGCCGTGATCGGCCTGATGCCGCGATCTGCCTGACAGTGGGAGTGCGACCGATGTCCAGCGCCAACGAAGACCGGCTCCGTGACTACGTCAAGAAGATCATGACGGATCTTCGGCGGGCCCGGCGGCGGCTGGGTGAGCTCGAGGCCGCCGCGCACGAGCCGATCGCGATCGTGGGCATGAGCTGCCGGTTCCCGGGCGGGGTGCGCTCACCGGAACAGCTGTGGGATCTCGTCGCCGCCGGGCGCGACGGGATCAGCGGGCTGCCGGCCGACCGGGGCTGGGATCTCGCCGGCCTCTACGACCCCGACGGGGTGCGTCCTGGCACGACCTACGCCCGCCACGGGGGCTTCCTGCATGACGCCGCCGACTTCGACGCGGACTTCTTCGGGATCTCGCCGCGCGAGGCGCTGGCGATGGACCCGCAGCAGCGGCTGCTGCTGGAGGTCGCCTGGGAGGCGGTCGAGCGGGCCGGGATCGACCCGTCCACGCTGCGGGGCAGCGGGACCGGGGTCTTCGTCGGCAGCATCTACCAGGACTATGTATCCCGGCTGCGCGAGGTGCCCGCGGAGGTCGAGGGCCATCTGAGCACCGGCGCCGCCAGCAGCGTGCTGTCCGGCCGCCTCGCCTACGTCCTCGGGTTGGAGGGGCCGGCGGTCACCGTCGACACCGCCTGCTCGTCATCGCTGGTCGCACTGCACCTGGCGGTGCGTGCGCTGCGCGGCGGGGAGTGTGGACTCGCCCTGGCCGCGGGCGTGGCGGTGATGTCCAGCCCGTTGGTGTTCAGCGAGTACAGCCGGCAGCGCGCGCTGTCCGTGGACGGGCGCTGCCGGTCCTTCGCCGCGGACGGCGACGGGTTCGGCCTCTCCGAAGGCACCGGCGTCCTGCTGCTCGAGCGGCTCACCGACGCGCGCCGGCTGGGGCATCCGGTGCTCGCGGTGGTGCGCGGCAGCGCGGTGAACTCCGACGGTGCGTCCAACGGCCTGACCGCCCCGAACGGCCCCTCCCAGGAACGGGTGATCCGCCGGGCGCTGGCCGACGCGCAGGTGGCACCGGAAAGCATCGACGCGGTGGAGGCCCACGGCACCGGAACCCCCCTCGGCGACCCGATCGAGGCCGACGCGCTGCTCGCGACCTACGGGCAGGGGCGGCAGCCCGGCACGCCGCTGTGGCTGGGGTCGCTGAAGTCGAACATCGGGCACGCGCAGTCGGCCGCGGGCGTCGGTGGCGTCATCAAGATGGTGCTCGCGCTGCGGCAGGAGACCCTGCCGCGGACCCTGCACGTGGGCGAGCCGACGGCGGCGGTCGACTGGGACAGCGGTGACATCCGGCTGCTTACGGAGCAGGTCGCGTGGCCTCGGTCCGATCGGCCGCGCCGGGCGGGCGTGTCATCCTTCGGTGTCTCAGGCACCAACGCGCATGTGATCCTCGAGGAGGCTCCGGCGGTCGGTCCCGATCCCGCCGCCGATGCCGGGTCCGAGGCGGAGACCGGATCCGAGAGGGAAACCGGCTCCAGGTCGGTGCACGGTGTCGAGACGGTGCACGGTGTCGAGATGGCGGCGGGTCCGGAGGGTCCGGTGTCCGTGGACGCCCAGGCCGTGCCGTGGCTGCTGTCCGCGCGGTCGGCGGCCGGGCTGCCCGGGCAGGCGGCCCGGCTGGCCGAGCACCTGGCCGGTGGCGTGACCACGGCCGAACCCGCCGACGTCGGATGGTCCCTGCTGCGTGGGCGGGCAGCGCTGGAACACCGGGCGGTGCTGCTGGGCGACGACCGCGTGGCGGCGTTGCGTGCGCTGGCCGGCGGCGAGCCGGGACCCGACGTGGTGCGGGGCCGGGCCGACGCCGAGGGCGGCGGTGACGGCCGGGTGGTGTGGGTGTTCCCCGGGCAGGGCGCTCAGTGGGCCGGGATGGGCGCGGAGCTGCTGGAGACGTCGGCGGTGTTCGCCCGGCGGGTCGCCGAATGCGCCGGGGCGCTGGCGCCGTATGTGGACTGGTCGGTGCTCGACGTCCTGCGCGGCGCCCCGGATGCGCCGCCGCTGGAGCGGGTGGACGTGGTGCAGCCGGTGTCGTGGGCGGTGATGGTGGGTCTCGCGGCGGTGTGGGAGTCGTGGGGCGTGCGACCGGACGCGGTGGTCGGGCATTCGCAGGGGGAGATCGCGGCGGCCTGCGTGGCGGGGGCGTTGTCCCTGGACGACGCGGCGCGGGTGGTGGCGGTCCGCGGGCGGGCCATCGCGGCGCGGTTGGCCGGCCATGGCGCCATGGCCTCGGTCGCGCTGCCGGCCGCCGCGGTCGCCGCCGAGCTGGAACAGTGGGCCGGCCGGGTGGCCGTCGCGGCGGTGAACGGGCCGTCCGCGACCGTGGTCGCAGGCGAGCAGGCGGCCCTGGACGGGCTGCTGGCCCGCTGGTCGGAGCAGGACGTCCGGGTCCGGCGGCTCCCGGTGGACTACGCGTCGCACACGGCGGCGGTCGAGGCGCTGCGGGCGGACCTGCTGCGTGACCTCGCCGGCATCCGTCCGGCGCAGCCCCGGATCGCCTTCCACTCCACGGTCGAGGGCTACCTCGCCGTGGCCGAGGGCGGTCCCGACACCGGGCCGTCGCGGCTGGACGCCGACTACTGGTTCCAGAACCTGCGCTCGCCGGTGCGGTTCGCCGCGTCCGTCCGCGGGCTCCTCGACGAGGGGTACCGGGTGTTCGTGGAGATCGGTGCGCATCCGGTCCTGACACCCGCGGTGGCGCAGACGGCCGAGGCCGCCGGGGCTGACGGCACGCTCGCCGTCGGCTCGCTGCGCCGCGGGGAGGGCGGTCTGCGGCGGCTGGTGGCGAGCGCGGCGCAGCTGTGGGTACACGGGGTGCCCGTGGACTGGGCACCGCTGGTGGCCGGCGGGCGGCGCGTCGACCTGCCCACGTACGCGTTCCAGCGCCAACGCTACTGGCTGCACGACGGTGCCCGGCCGGGAGCCGCCACGGCCTTTACCACGGACGTGGCCGGTGCGACCCGGCAGTCACTGTTCCAGGTCGCGTGGACGCCGTTGGCGGTTCCGGCCGGCGCGGCGGAGGCCGCCAGGGCCCGTCTCGTGACCGTGCCGGCCGGCGTCGATGCCCCGGCCACGGCCCTCGCCGCAGGCGAGCCGCCGCCGGACTGGACCGTCGTCCGCCTGCCACCCACGACGGGTGACGCCGCCTCCGTCCGGGGGGCGGTCCGGTGGGCGCTGTCGCTGGTCCAGGCCTGGTTGGCGGACGAGCGCCTCGCCGGGTCCCGGCTGGTCCTGGCCACCCGGGGTGCGGTGACCGGTGAGCCCGTGGCCGGGCAGGTCACGGATCTGGCCGGCGCCGCGGTGTGGGGGCTCCTCCGATCGGCGCAGTCCGAGCATCCCGGCCGGTTCGTCCTGCTCGACCTCGACGATGCCGACAGCTCCGCGGACATGGTGCCTGCCGCCCTGGCCGCCGCCGGGGCACTGGACGAGAACCAGATCGCCCTGCGCGACGGACGTGCGTTCGTCCCGCGGCTGACGCCGGTTCCGCCGGCCCCGGCCCCAGTTCCGGCCCCGGCTCCCGGACCGGCCGAAGCCGTCGCGGCCGTGGCCGCGGCCGCAGCCGCAGAAGCTGGGACCACAGAGCGCACCCTGCCGTGGGACCCGGCGGGCACGGTTCTCGTCACCGGCGGAACCGGAACTCTCGGTGGTCTCGTTGCCAGGCACCTCGTCACCCGGCACGGGATGCGGAACCTGCTGCTGACCGGGCGGCGCGGCGCCGTCCCCGAATGGGTGGCGGATCTCACCGGGCTCGGCGCGCACGTCACCGTCGCGGCCTGCGACGTGACCGACCGCCAGGCACTGGCCGCTGTACTCGCGGACGTCCCCGCGGACCGTCCGCTGACCGCGGTCGTGCACGCCGCCGGCATCCTCGACGACGGCGCCGTCGTCTCACAGACCGGCGAGCGGGTCGATGTCGTGCTGCGGCCCAAGATCGACGCCGCGCTGCACCTGCACGAGCTGACCGCGAACCACGACCTCGCGGGTTTCGTGCTCTTCTCCTCGGCGGCCGGCGTGTTCGGTGGCCCCGGCCAGAGCGGTTACGCCGCGGCGAACGCGTTCCTGGACGCGTTCGCGCAGTGGCGTGCGGCGCGCGGCCAGCGGGGTGTCTCGCTGGCGTGGGGCCTGTGGGAGCAGCGCAGCGGCCTGACCGCCGGACTCGGCGATGCGGACCTACGACGGATGGCCCGGGCGGGCATGCGTGCTCTGACCACCTCCGAGGCGCTGGACCTGTTCGACCGTGCGGTGGCCGGTACCGCGGACGCGGCACTGGTGCCGATCGGTCTTTCGGAGGACGTCCTGACCGCCCAGGCACAGGCGGGCACGCCCGCGGTGATGACGCGCGGCCTCGTCCCGATCGCCGCACATCCGTTCACCAGCGGGACCGGTCGCGCGGGCGCCGCGGCCGCCGACCCGCACGGCGTCCCGGTCGGCGGCACGGCCGGCACGCCCGGCGGCACGGACGCGAGGTCCGGGCTGGTCCGCACCCTCGCCGGGCTGACCAGGACCGAGCGGCGCGACGTCCTCGTCGACCTCGTCCGGGCACAGTCCGCCGCCGTGCTCGGACACCGCTCGCCGCAGGCCGTCGAGCCCACCCGGGCGTTCAGGGAGATTGGCTTCGACTCCCTCACCTCGGTGGAACTGCGCAACCGGCTGGCGGAGCTGACCGGTCTGCGCCTGCCCGTCACGCTGGTGTTCGACCATCCGAGTCCGCGGGCCGTCGCCGAGCTCCTGTACGCACGGCTGGTGGAGGAGACCCAGGGCTCCACCGCCGCACCCGGAGATGCCTCTCGCGGCCTGGCCGTGGTGACCCGCCCGGGTGTCGCACGGGCGGGTGCCGATGACGACCCGGTCGTCATCGTGGGCATGGGCTGTCGTTTTCCCGGCGGGGTTTCCTCGCCGGCGGATCTGTGGCGGGTGGCGGCGGAAGGCGTGGACGCGGTCTCCGAATTTCCTGCCGACCGGGGATGGGATGTGGCGGCTCTCTTCGACCCGGTGCCGGGCYGGCCGGGACGCTCGTATGTGCGTGCGGGTGGATTCCTGTATGACGCCGGTGATTTCGACGCGGATTTCTTCGGGATCTCTCCGCGTGAGGCGTTGGCGATGGATCCGCAGCAGCGTCTGTTGTTGGAGGTGTCGTGGGAGGCGTTGGAGCATGCGGGGATCGACCCGACATCGCTGCGTGGCAGTGCGACCGGTGTCTTCACCGGGCTGAGTTATCACGACTATGTCGCCGGTCTGCGCGCCGGCCACGACGCGGAGGGATACCTGCTCACGGGTAACGCCGGCAGTGTGGCCTCCGGCCGGGTCGCCTACACCCTGGGGTTGGAGGGGCCGGCGTTGACGGTGGACACGGCGTGTTCGTCGTCGCTGGTGGCGCTGCACCTGGCGGTGCGGGCGCTGCGCGCCGGCGAGTGCACCCTCGCGCTGGCCGGGGGCGTCGCCGTGATGGCCAGCCCGACGACGTTCGTCGAGTTCTCTCGGCAGGGTGGGTTGGCGGTGGATGGTCGGGTGAAGGCGTTTGGTGAGGGTGCGGATGGGACGGGGTGGGGTGAGGGGGTGGGGGT
>NZ_MOWP01000065.1:0-8880 GCF_001983215.1 Frankia sp. CcI49 | reverse complement strand
GCCGCGGTGGAGGAGGATGTCCACCTTGTGGGGTTGTCGGTGCTGTCGGGTTCGCATATGAACCTGGTGCCCGAGGTGCTGGACGGGTTGCGGGCCGCTGGGCTCGGGGACGTACCAGTGGTGGTGGGTGGCATCATCCCGCCCGCCGACGCGGACAGGTTGACCGCGCTCGGTGTCGCGGCGGTCTTCACTCCGAAGGACTACGGCCTGACCGAGATCATGCGAGGGATGGTGAACATCGTGCGCACGGCGAACGGCCTCGCCGGTGCCTCGCCTGTCGTGGGCGACACCAGCTTGGGGTGATGGCCGCCCATCGTCACCGGGCGCGCCTGACGTTCGGACCTCGAAAGCGGCAGTTCTGTGGTTCGCGGTGGACGTGGCCGGGGTGCCACCTTCATGGTCTTCGACCACTCTGCGTGACGATGAACCCAGGTGTGGTGGTGACGGCGTGATGCCGGACTGCGTGACATGGACCGAACTAAGCTGGCAAGAGCTAACAGGGCGATGGTTGCTGACCAGGCCGAACATCATATCGCGGTACACGGTGGAACCAGCCAACAGGGGCGCGGCGGCACTCATAATCCGTCGGTCGTGGGTTCGAGCCCCACCCGCCCCACCAAAATCGCAGGTAGATGGCCATTTTCGAGCCTTTCGAGCTTGCCGCGAAGATCGCAAACCCCACGCTTTGTGCAGCCGATGCTGGCCATCATTGATCGCCAGCATCGCTCGTCGTCGGCGCTTGGAGCGCTCTCCGGCGATCCGACTCTCGGATTGCGGTTGAGGCGCATCGTGATCGCTCCGCCTCGATCCGGCCGAGGTGGGTGGCGGTCGGCGCCGAACTCGACGCCACGGAGACCATCTGGCGGTTCTTCGCCGCACACCCCGTCCACACGCCGACCCGTCCAGCGACTGACCATCCTCGGCCGTGCCCGTCGGCCCGCCCGCCTGATCCCGACAGTCGGACGGGCGGGCGGGCCGCCCCGCTTCCTGGCCGACCGGCGGCGCCGGGTTGACAGGTCTGGACGCTCCGCTAGATTTGTGGTCGATCGACCAACTATTTGGAAGTGGCGGAGGGCGATGGGGCGGCGGCAGCTGTTCGACTCCGACGAGGTCCTGCTGACGATGATGCAGCTGTTCCGCCGGCAGGGCTTCCACGCCACGTCTCTGCGGGACCTGGAGGCCGCGACCGGGCTGCATCCCGGGAGTCTGCATCGCTCGTTCGGGAACAAGGACGAGATCTTCCGGTCCGTGCTGGACGCATACGTCGACAGGGTGGTCCGCGGCCGGGTCGCCGAGCACCTCGAACGAGTCGACGATCCGCTCGCCGGCGTCCGCGGCTACTTCACTTCGACGTTCGAGACCGGGCTGGATCGTGACCCCGGCTGTCTGGTGACGAACAGCGCGGTGGAGTCCTACGCGCTCGACGAGCTCACCACCCGCGGCGTGCGGCGCGGGCTGGACGCCATCGAGCAGGGCTTCGCCGGTGCGGTGGAACGTGCCCGCGCGGTCGGGCAGGTCCCGGCAGGCCCGCCCGCTGCCCGTCTCGCGCTGCGGCTGCTGGTCGACTACCAGGGCGTGCTGGTCCTGGTGCGGTCCGGCGCCGAACCATCCCGGCTGCGGCAGGTCACCGACGACATCGTGACCTCGCTGCGCAAACCACCTGGCTGACCAGCCACCCGCTCCGCCGAAGCGGTTCACCCTCGGCCAGGCGCGAAACAGCGCCCGAACCCGGCCCGGGGCACGCCAGCCCTTCGCTGGCTGATCGACCACCTACGTCCGCTTCGCCGTGCTCAGATTCTCCTGGAGGCTCCTTTGTCCGGCTCCCGAGCAGTGCTCGTCCTCACCTCGCACGCCCGCTTCGGCGACTCCGACCGTCCCACCGGATTCTGGTACGAGGAACTCGCCGCCCCGTACCACGCCCTGACCGACGCCGGAATCGAGGTCATCCTCGCCTCGCCCGCCGGCGGGCAGCCTCCTGTCGACCCCGCCAGCCTCGCCCCGGCCGCGGCCACCGACGCGGTGGACCGGTTCCGTGCCGATCCCGACGCCCTCGCCCGCCTCGCGGCGACCGTGCCGCTGGCCGGCCTGGATGTCGGCGCGTTCGACAGCGTGTTCCTGGTCGGCGGGCACGGGACGATGTGGGACTTCCCCGCCAACCCGCCACTCGCCGACCTGCTGACCTCGGTTCTGTCCCGGGGCGGGACGGTTGGGGCGGTCTGCCACGGCGCCGCCGCGCTCGTGGACCTCCATGTCGGTGGACGCCCCGTAGTCAACGGCCGGCAGCTGACCGCGTTCAGCGACAGTGAGGAGGAACTGGTCGCCGCGACCGGCCTCGTACCGTTCTCCTTGGAACAGCGGCTGCGCTCGCTGGGCGCGAACTACCGCGCGGGCCGGCCCTTCGCCCCGCACGTCCTGCGCGACGGCCAGCTCGTCACCGGACAGAACCCGGCCTCCTCGACCCGGGTCGCCGAACTCGTCATCGAGACGGCTCGGCCGGTCCGGACCGCCCCCACCCGGCCGTGAGCGGGCAGCGCGACCTCGCCGAGCACGTTCTCGACCAGGTCGAAGGGCTCGGCGGGATGAGCCTGCGACGGTTCTTCGGCGGCTGGGCGATCTGCCACGCCGGCCGCCAGGTCGCCATGGTCATGGACACCGTCTACGTCAGGGTCCCCGACCGGGAACGGCCGGCGTGGGAGAGCGCGGGCAGTCGGCCGTTCACCTACCAGGCGGCAGGCGGAACCGTGACCGTCCGCGCCTACTACAGCGTCCCCGACGACGCGCTCGACGACCGCGAAGCCCTCACCGATCTCGTCCGCCACGCCATCGGCGGCCTCGCTGGACCGGTGGGGACGTGAGGGCCGTCGCCTTCGTCGATGCCAGCCGAGACCCCGCCGGCCGCGGTGGGACCGGCGGCGTTCACCTGCTCGGCGCGGGCGGTGGCGGGGATGGCGCCTCGGGCTCGGGTGGCGCCGGCCGGGGGGTGAAGAGTGCCGCGGTCCGGGCTGCGGTTTCCCGCGCCCAGCGGCCGGTGGTGAGAACGCCGAGTGCGGCGATGGTCAGTCCGCAGCCGGTCATGATCCACCAGGGTGGTGCGCTGGTTGGGTCGATGGCCGCCGTTCCGGAGCCATCTGTGACGCGATGGGCGGCCACCGAGCCGAAGACCGCCACACCGAGGGCGATGCCGATCTGCCGGCTGGTACCGGCGATCGCTCCCGCGACGCCTGCCTGGGCGAGCGGCATGCCGGACACCGCGATGTTCGTGGTCGGGGCGCTGACCATTCCGAACCCGACGCCGAACAGCACGTACGCGCAGATGACCGGCGCGAGACTCTCGTAGCTGCTCAGGAAGGACAGGATGACTCCGCTGGCGGGTATCGCGATCCCGGCGATGATCAGCGCCGGTCGAGGGCCGTGGCTGGCCACGAGGCGACCGGAGATCGGCGACGTCAGCGTCGCGACGGCCGCCATCGGGAGTGTCAGCAGGCCGGCGTCCATCGCGGAGTAGCCGCGCACGGCCTGGAGGTAGAGCGTGTTCAGGAAGAGGAATCCGGCCATTGCCGCGTACGCGCAGATCGCGATGGCCGTGGCCCCGGAGAACGGTGCGCTGCGGAAGAACCGCACATCCAACAGGGCGTCCGGGCGCCGCTTCTCCCATGCGACCAGCCCGGCGAGAGCGAGGGCGCTGGCGATGAACATGGCGACTGTCGGTGGGGAGGCCCAGCCGGCCTCCGGCGCCTCGATGATCGCGTAGGTGACCGTACCGAAGGTGACGGCGACGAGCACCTGGCCTGCCGGGTCGAAACGCCGGGCCCGCGGCGCCAGCGACTCGGGCAGATATCGTCCGGCGAGAATCAGTGCGAGGGCGCCGACCGGTACGTTGAGCCAGAAGATCGACCGCCAGCCGATCGTGTCGACCAGCAGCCCGCCGACAACCGGCCCGAGCGCCAGGCTCAGACCGACGATCCCGCCCCACAGGCCGATCGCACGCGCTCGCTCGCGGTGATCGGTGAAGGTGTTGGTGATGATTGCCAGCGCGACGGGGTTGAGCATCGAGCCGCCGACCGCCTGGACCATCCGGAATGCGGTCAGCCAACCGAGCCCGGGCGCCAGGCTGCACAGCAACGAGCCGATCGAGAAGAGCGTCAGTCCGGTTCGGAACACGCGCCTTCGTCCGAACCGGTCACCCATCGAGCCGGAGAACAGCAGCAGGCTTGCCATGACCAGGCTGTAGGCGTCCACGGCCCACTGCAGCCCGGAGTCCGCGGCGTGCAGGTCGCTCCTGATCGACGGCAGGCCGACGTTGAGGATCGTCGCGTCCATCGCGACCACGAACACGCTTGTGCAGCAGATCGCCAGCACCACCCGCCGCCGGCCGGCGGCCAGCCCTCCCGACACCGCGTCGCCGGCACCGCGGACGACGTCGACGCCAGGTGGCTGCGGAGTGGACGCCATCAGCGCTCCGATCGTTGTGGGCGGCGAAATGCCAGGCCAGAAGCCTGGAACTACGCGCCGCAGGTGCTCGGCCGCCCGGCGGCGGCTACGGCCGCAGGCCGATCAGCCGGCGGGTCAGCCGCTCGTAGGCCGGCCAGGGGAGCAGGGCGTGCAGCGCAAGCTTGATCCAGGCGTCGGTGCCGATCGGATGACGCAGTCGCGGGCGCCTGCGGGTGGCCAGGGTCGCGACCAGTTCCGCGACCTCGTCGGGGTCACGCAGGTGGTGGGCGATGTACTCGCCGTAGAACGCGCGCAGCCGGACGAAGTCGTCCGCGTAGGGCGACTCGACCGGGACGGGGGCGTCCAGCAGCGGCGTGTCGTAGATCGGCGTCCGGTAGGAGCCCGGTTCGACGAGCACCACGTCGATGCCCGAGTGCCGCAGTTCCAGCCGCAGGGTCTCGGCGTACCCCTCGAGAGCGAACTTCGAGGCGCAGTAGACGCCGAGCAGGGGAGTCGGTGCCCGCCCGCCCACGCTGGAGATCATCACCACCCGGCCCCGGCCCCGTGCCCGCATCGCGGGCAGGACGGCGTTGGTCATCGCGACCTGGCCGAACAGGTTGGTCTCGAACACCGATCGCCACTGCGCCAGCGGTGCCTCCTCGACGAAGTTCGGCGGTGCTGTCCCCGCGTTGTTGACCAGTACGTCGATACGGCCGGTCGCGGCCAGGACGTCGGCGACGGTCTCGTCGATCGTCCGCTGGTCGGTGACGTCCAACCGGAGCACCGTGACGTGCTCGTCGGCGACCTTGTCGAGCGCGCCGCGGCGGCCCAGGTCGCGCAGGGTGGCGACGACGTGGAAACCCCGCCGGACCAGCGCCGGGACGCTGCGCAGCCCGATGCCGCTCGAACACCCGGTGACCAGGGCGACTGGTCGCCCCGCTGGCCGGGCGACCAGCGGGGCGACCAACGGGGTGAGCGGCCGGGGGATCGCCGCGGACGGTGACGCAGGGTCTGGTGACTGGGAATCCATGGTGCCCCTCGCTCGGCCCGGCCCGCGGCAGGTTTGTTGGGCGCTGTCAGAAACCGTGGATCGTGCGGAGCTCGGCCAGCGTTTCGACGAAACCGTCGAGCTGCTCGTCGGACAGTCGATTGTTCACGAGCAGACGGATCACCGCCTCGTTCCTCCGGACCGCCGGATAGACGAACATCGGCACCAGGTAGCCGCGCTCGAGAAAATCCCGCCGTACCCGAACGGCGGTCTCGTTGGAACCGACGGCGATCGAGGTGACGAAGGTCGGCGTGGAATTGATGGTGCATCCGACCGCGATCAGACGTTCCCGCAGCCGGTCAATCCGGTCGAGATATCGCTCCATCACCGACGGGTCGCGCCGCATCCGCTCGAGCACGTGTGTGATGGCCTGCGCGGTGGGCGGCTGGATGTTCGTCGTGAAAATCGACGTGCCTGAGAGGAAACGGAATGCGTCGATGGCGTCCGCCGGCCCGACGACGGCTCCGCCGGACAGGCCGACGGCCTTTCCGAACGACACCATCCGGAAGGTGGCGCGGCGCAGCGCCTCGTATTCCGCCGCGAACCGGTGGCCACCGTTGCCGTACGCCATGAACCCGTTGGCGTCGTCGACGAAACTGACCGCCCCGAACTCCTCGCAGGCATCGAGGATCTCGCCCACAGGCGCCATCGAGCCGTCGGACGAGTAGACCGTCTCGAAACCGACCACGACCCGCCGGTCGCCCAGCTCGGCCAGCAGCTTGCGCAGCTCCGCGACGTCGTTGTGCTCGAAGTCGAACAGGTTGCGTCCGTACTTGAACCCGTCGGCGGCCTTCCACATGCTCCAGTGGCTGTCCCGGTCGAGTACGAGGACCATGTCGGCGTTGTTCACCCCGGGTTCGTCGGCGAACGAGAACCGGGCCTTCATCGCGTGGACGAAACCGAAGTTCGCCAGCAGGCCGGTGGCGAAGGTGAGTGCCTTCTCCTTGCCGGTGATCTCGGCCACGAGCCTCTCGAGTTCCAGGTGCGGCCGGGAAAGGCCCTGGACCAGCCGCGAACCGCCGACGACCAGGCCGTACTCGGCCGCCGCGGCGGCGAAGACCCTGCGGACCTCCGGGTCATGCTGCCAGCCCAGGATGCCGATGCCGGAGAAGTTGACCATGGGACGGCCGTCGACGCTGATGACCGCGTCGTTGACCCCGTCCAGCTCGGGGGTGTCGATGAACTCGCCGGTCCGCCGGGTCTGCGCGATCCATTCGGAGAAACCCCACCGGGCCAGGGCCGCTTCCGCCGTCCCGGTGGGCGCCGTCGTGGTCATCATGTCTCCGTTCGGTGCGGTGGGCGGTCAGACCACACCGGCGAGGCGGGCGTCGGCCTGCTCGGCGGTGACGCCGAACTCGGCGAGGTCATAACGGTGGGAGCGCAGCCGGTCGTCCTCGGTGAGCACCTCGGCCATGGCGGCGCGGGCATGCTCGGGCACCGGGCGGCCGAGCCGCTCGTAGATTCCGGCGACGACCCCGTGCGGGTCGGCGGTGAACTCGTCGAACTCCACGTCGTGGAAATGGGCCTGGTCGTGGCGGGCCCGGTCCGCCGCGAAGCGGGTCAGGGCCCGGTCGGCCAGCTCGAGCAGGGCCGGGCCGATCGCGTCGCCGTGGAAGCTGGTCGACTTGCCCGCCGCGAGCCGGCTCACCATGCTGCAGGCCGAGCCGAGCACGGTGCTGGCCGGCCGGCGGTGGGTGTGCACGATCAGCGCGTCCGGATAGGTGGCCAGCAGGGCGTCCAGGCACAGCATGTGGCCGGAGTACTTGAGCACCCAGGTCCGGCCGGGCGTGGGCAGCCCGATCAGCTGCAGGTTGCGGCGGTGGCGCTCGYAGGCGGCCGTCCAGTCCTGCCCGGCCAGCCAGCTCGAGTAGGTCGGCACGTGCCCGGTGAACTCGAAGAAGGCCGACATCATCGACTGACGGGTGAGCAGCCAGCATTCCTCGACCTTCGCCGCGTCCCGGTTGTGGATACCGAGATAGCCCGGGTTCCGATCCAGGAATGCCTGGATCGCTCCCTGGACGAGCTGGAAGATCGGGTCGTCGGCCCAGCTCGGGCGCGGCGGACGGGGACGCGGAGCGGCGCCCAGCCACAGTTCCAGGCCCTGATGGGCCGGATCGGCGGTCAGCAGCCGGTGCAGCGTGGTCGTGCCGGTGCGGGGCATTCCGATGATGAACAGCGGCCGTTCGATCGGAACCTCGGCGTACTCGGGATAGCGCTGCCAGCCGGCCTCGCTGAACAGGCGGGCCACCAGAATGTCGCGCAACTCGTCGCGGGCCATCGCGACGCCGAGCGGTGTGAGGTCGGCCTCGTCCTGGTAGGCGGCCAGGATGACCTCAAGCCCCTCATGATAATCGGGCGGACCGAAATCGGTGAGGCCGGTCAGGGCCGTGGCGGCGGCGTGAATGTCGTCAACTGTTCCGACCTTGTCCACTGTGGATGCTCCCGTGATTCGCCGATGGCCGTTTCTCGAGAAGCGGGATCCTTCCAGGGTATGTTCGCAGGCGCTGAGAAACCCCGACAAGTAATGCACCGAACCGATTCGTACCCGCAATCGATCCATCGCCTCGTGCTTCAGTGCGGCCGGATGGTTCGCGCATCATTGCCACTCGATGGATTCTCCTTAATCCCGATCGGCCAACTTTCAGTGGTGGCAGATCCTTGCCTGAACGGGATATGACCAGCCAAAAGTGCCGACGGTTGTCGGCTGCTGAGCAATGGGTCGCCGGCCGACAGGTTGACCGCGGGTGCTCCCAGCAGCGCTGTCGACCAAAACCCCTGATGGAGATCTCGCCGAGCTCTCTGACGAGATGGCGATCAGCGCCGTGATGCTCGCTGAGCTCCCTCGGCGGGTAGCAGCGTGAAGGAGTATCCGGTCCGCCCGGTGGCGTGAGAGGTGCCCGTCCGGCGACGACGGGCGCAGTAGCTCCCGCACCTCGGAGATCGTGATCAGCTAGCCCACCACTTTGAAGCTAGGAACTACCGCCCTAGGGCGCAGGTCCGCTCCGCCGAACGGTCGCGACCCGTCGACCCAGAGTCGAATTCGGCGGTGCCGTAGGTGGACGCTGTACGAGGCAAGCCAATGAGGCCGCCGTCGACAGAGCCTGTCAGGCCCGATCGTGGTTAGCCGGCTGGGCGTCGGTTTCCGCACGAGTCACGGTACGGATCAGTGTCCATATCGGAGACAGACTTACGCCATTCAGACTCGGTCAGACCATGATCTACCAGCCGGCACGCCACCTCGAAGGCATGCTCCCGTAGCCATTGCAGCTCCTCGACATCCCACAACCGCACTGTCCCCTCGTAGCCGCTGGTTGCCAGCAGCCCGTCCGGCCCGAACGCCACCGCGGACACCCAGCCGGTGTGGTCGAGGGGCTGGCCGAGGGGGCGGACCTGCTCAGGGT
>NZ_MOWP01000064.1:0-9776 GCF_001983215.1 Frankia sp. CcI49 | reverse complement strand
GATCAGTTTGTCGAACGCGTCGAACGTCGTGGTCGTGGTGGTGCTGCCCTCGACGCGGGTGGCCAGGGTGCCCCGGGCGGTGTAGGCGTAGGTCGCGGTGCCGTCGGTGAGCAGCCGGTTGCGCTGGTCGTAGGTCGCCGCCGTCCCGTTGACCGAAGTGCGGTTCCCGGCCGCGTCCCAGCCGTAGGTCGTGGTGACCGACGCCGGGTTGGTCCAGGAGGTGAGCCGGTCGGCGCGGTCGTAGGCGTAGGTCTGGGTGCCGGCGGCGGCGACCCCGACCGGGCCGATGGTCGTCGCGGTCGGGTTGTCGTTGGCGTCGTAGGTGTAGGTCTGGGTCCGCAGGGTGCCGCCGGTGCCGGTGAGGGTGTCGGAGGTGGTGCGGCCGAGGTCGTCGTAGCCGAAGGTCCGGGTCGCGCCGGCGCTGTAGGTGACGGAGGTGAGCTGGCGGGCCTGGTCGTAGGCCAGGGTGCGGGAACCACCCGTGGTGGTGCCGTTGACCTGGGTCAGGTCGTCGCGACTGTTGTAGACGAACGAGGAGTAGGAGCCGGGGTCGCCGCGGGAGGTCATCCGTCCGTTGGCGTCGTAGGTGAAGGTCGTCGTGCCGCCGTTACCGGAGCCGCCGGTGACCAGGCCGCGGTCGTTGTAGGTGAAGGCCTGCGAGCCCTGCGGGTGGGAGATGGCGGTGATCTGCCCGGCCAGGTCGTAGGTCACCGTGCGGGCAGCGGCGGTGGCACCGCCCCCGGACCCGCTCTCCGCGGCGAGCCGACCGAGCTCGTCGAACGTCCGGGTCCGGACGACCCCACCCGGTGCTGTCTCGCTGACGGGTAGACCCGCGGCGTCGTACGACGTCTGCCAGGTCCGGTCCGAACCGTTGGGATACGCGGTGGTCGACGCCTCGATCTCGGACTCGAGGAGGTTCAGCGGGTTGTAGGTGTAGACAACCCGGTTTCCCCGGCCATCGGTGCGCCGGGACATCAGCCCGGCCTTCGCGTAGCCGAACGACGTCGTGATCGACGTGGTCCCGTCCACCGGCTCGACGTAGGTGCGGAGCTGGTTCAGCGCGTCGTAGGTCGCGGTTGTCGTCCAGCCCAGGGCGTCGGTCTCGCTGACCGGGTTCCCGGCGGCGTCGTAGCCGGTCGACACCGCGCGCAGCTGCACGTCGCTCGGGGAGAGCTGCGCGATCTGCACCGCGCGGCCGGCGCGGTCGTAGGAGGTGCGGGTCGAGCGGCCGAGGGGATCGGTGACCTCGACGACCCTGCCGGCGAGGTCGTAGCTGTAGGAGGTGAGGTTGTTGCCTTCGTCGCGGCTTTCGGTGAGGTCGCCGGCCTGGTTGTAGACCGCTGTCCGGGTCTGCCCGCCGGTTGCGTTCACGGGGGTGCGGACGGTGACGACATCGCCGGCGTCGTTGTGGAGGCTGTAGGTCGTGAACGTCGCCGCGGGTGTGCGTTCGGTCTGCGTCGTCGCCCACACCTGGTCGAGGTCGTCGTAGGCGTAGAACGTCCAGGCGCCGAGCTGGTCGACGGTGGACACGACGTTGCCGATGTCGTCGTAGAGGATGCGGCTGACCCCGGCCGTGGCCGTGCCGATCTGTGGGTCGGTGATGGCGACGGGGCGGTTGAGCTTGTCGTAGACGGTGCTGGTCGTCTCACCGCGCGCGTCGGTGTAGGTCAGGACGTTGCCGTTGTCGTCGTACGTCCACGACTCGGCCGGTGTGATCGCCGCCGTCGCGCCGGGCGGGGTGTACGGCTGGCGGGTTCGCCCGGTGGGCTGGCCGGCGGCGTTGTAGGTGATCGCGGTGACGTTGCCGCGGGCGTCACGGTCACGGATGACCTCGCCGTGGACGTTGAGGATCCCGTCGACGCTCTGCGTCTGGTCCGTGGGGGCGGCGCCCCACTCCTCGGTCGAGACCAGCGGTGACGTGGTCTTCGAGGTGACGCCGATCTGGTTGGTCCCGATCGTCGTGGTGAAGGCCGCGTTCGGCGCGCCGCCGGCGACGTACCCGCGGGGGTCGGTCATCCCGGTGACGTAGCCGCGCTGGTCACGCTGGTAGGTGGTGATGTAGGTGGCGGTGCCGTCGCCGAAGACGGTCTGTGAGGTGGGCCGGGACGCGTCGTCGTAGGCGGCGTCGACGCGCTCGGTCGCGGTGGTGCCGGCGGCGCTGAGCACCGTCGAGGTCACGTTGTCGTTCGCGTCGTAGGTGTAGGTGGCGGTCCGCCCGACGGTTCCGGGGGCCACCGTGTTCGAGGTGACGCGCCCGGCGGCGTCGTAGGCGGTCTGCGCGGTGCGCAGCCCACCCCCGGCCGTGGTGGATGTCGGGTTGCCGGCCGCGTCGTAGATCCGGTCGACGAGGACGACGTCGCGGGTACTGGTCGTCGACAGGGTGCCGCTGGCCATGTCGGGGGTGCGGACGCCGCGGCGGATCTCCTGACGGGGCAGGTCGTCCAGCCAGTAGGTGTGGTCGGTCGTGCGGCCCTCGGCGTCGGTCACCGACGCGAGCCGGCCGGCCGGGTCGTAGGCCCGGGATTCGGTGAGCAGGTCGCGGGGCGTCGAGCCGGCGACCGGGTCGTCGACGAAGTCCTCGACCGTCGTCGTCGCGAGCAGGTTCTTCGCCGTGTAGGTGTGGCTGGTGACGGTGCCGTTGCCGTCGGTCTCCGTCGCGATGTTGCCGTTGGCGTCGTAGGTGAGCGACGTCGTCGACGACGCCGAGGTACCGGCGGCGACGGTCTGAGATGTCTGCCGGTCGGCGTTGTCGTACATGTAGGTGGTGGTGCGGGCGGTGTCACCGCCGGTCGAGTCGGAGACGACGACCTGGGTGAGGTTCCCGTTGAGGTCGTAGCTGTTCGTGGTGACGGCCGTGCGGGTCACCGTGTTGATCGGGTTCGTCACCCCGGGAGTGGTGACGGTCGCGATCCGGGAGAGCTTCGTGTAGGTCGTCGTGGTCGTCAGGCCCGCTGTGTAGGTGTCGGAGATCTCCTTCGATGTCAGCCGCCGGCCGATCTCGTCGAAGGTGTACTCGTGCACCAGCCCGGCCGGGTCCTGGTCGCGGCGCAGGTCACCCTTGGAGTCGTAGCCGAAGGTCGTGATCTTGCCGCGGGCGTCGGTCTGACTGGCCAGCAGCCCGCGGGGGACGGTCCCGCCGCCGATCGCGCTCTCGGTGCCGTTGGTGAACGCCGAGCTGGTGGTCCGTCCGGTCGGGAAGTCCGTGGTGGCGGGCGTCCGGGTCTGGATCAGATCGCCGGCGGCGTTGTAGGTGTAGGTCGTCTTGTAGGCATCGTGGGTGGGCGATGACGACCGGGCGTCCCGGTACTCGGTGATCAGGTCGTTACGCGGATCACCTGGCGCGCCGACGAAGTAGGTGTAGTACTCCGTGTAGAGGACAGGGCTGGTGCCGACCATCGCGCGGGCGGTGGTGCGGCCCAGCACGTTGCCGCGGGTGTCGACCTGCAGCATGAGCAGGTTTTCGTTCTCGTCGCGGACCTGGGTGAGGAAGCCGCGGTCGTTGTAGCTGAACGTTCGCTCGTCGGCGCCGTCGCGCCGGGAGATCAGCTGACCGTTCTTGTACTCCCAGTCGGTGGCGTGCCCACGCGGGTCGGTGATGCGGATCGTCGTCGTCGCCCCGGTGGCCTGCACCGCGAACGACGTGCGGTTGGCCAGGCCGTCCTCACGCCAGGCGACGGTGCCATCGGTGTTGTAGCCGACCTTCGTGTCGATGTTGCCGCGCGGCAGCGTGATCTGGGTGATCTTGCCGTTCGCGCCACCGCTCGACCCGTAGGTGTAGGCCGTCGGGGTCGTCGTGTGCGGCGCCGTGACACCGGTCAGCTTCCCGGACGTATAGGCGTACGACCAGGTCAGTGCACCGCCGTGCGCGGTCACTGAAGGTGTCGACACGGAGCTGACATGGGTGCCCGACCAGCCGAAGGTCAGCGCCCGTCCGCTGGTGACGCTGGTCGCCGAGGTGAGCCGCGCGTTGCCGTCGTAGGCGAGCGTCAGCTGCCGGGCGGCGGAGTCGGTGACCCTGGTCAGCCGGCCGTCCGACCGGAAGGCGTACGAGCTGCCGCCCTTCTCGGTGAGGATGGTCGCGGACGAGAGGATCAGGTTGTCGAGCCGGCCGGAGCCGGTCGTCTCGGCGAACGGACCGGCGCGGCTGCCGTAGTAGACCGCCGGGTCGTTCACCAGCAGGATCTGTGTCCCGTTGCGCATCACCCGGATCTGGGCACCACTCGTCTCCACCCGCAGCACGTCCGCCGCGGTGCAGCAGGTACCGGCGGCCGAGGTCGCCACCGTCGTCTCGACGTTGTCGTCCCGCTTCACCAGCTGCCAGGTGCCGGCAGAGGGCTGCGCGACGAGCCGCCAGTAGTTGGCCGCGTCGGCGTACCGGAACGCGAGTCCCAGGCCGGCCTGCGAAACCGGCATGGTGAATGAGAACGCGCCGTCGGAAGCACCTGAGACCGTGGCGACATTGCGGTTTCCGGACGCGGTCGCGAGATAGGCGGCATTGCCGTTGACACCCCAGATCGCGCTGCCGGCGTTCAGCCACTTCTCGCCGTTGTCCGTGGCACCGAGCGAGGAGGTCGAGTTCGCTCGGGTGACGGAGTCACGATGCTGATCATCGATCATGGTGATCGAGCCGATCCGCCCGGAGCCCGCGCTGGCCCAGTAGATGCCGGACCGGGTGGCGGTGCTGAACTCGGTGTCGGTCGCCGAGCCGACCACCTGGTTGTTACGCAGGATCGTGAAAATTCCGCCGGACATCGTCACCGCGTAGGTGTCAGCGGACGAACAGCAGGCGTTCGCCACCGTGGCGACCTGCGTCTCCCCCCCGTTGACCCGTTTCGCGAGAACGAGAGAGTTCGTCGACGGCTGCAGGTACAGCATCCACATGTTGTCGATGTCCTGGACCCGGAAGGAGACACCGATGCCGTCCTGCGCGACCGGCGCAGTGAACCGGATCGTCCCGTCGGCCGCAGCCGGCATCACCGCCGCGTTTCGCTGCCAGATCGAACCAGACACCAGATAGGCGTCGTTCCCCGAGATCCCCCAGGTCCCGTCCAACACCTGCCAGCTCTCACCGGTGTCCGCGAGGCCGAGCGAGATCGTCGAGTTCGCCCCCGTGAAGGAGGCGACCTTGGGTGACGGCGCCTGCAGCAGCGAGTAGACCCCTTGTGGCGGGGCGAACGTTCCGTCGGTGTTGCGGCCGAAACGCTCGACCCGACCGTCCGCCCTACGTACCAGGATGTCGCCGTCACCGGCGGCCTCCGGGTTCGCCGATCTGTCGAACTCGGAGGTCCAGCCAGGGCCGAAAATGCCGTCGAAGCCACTGAGGCTGTTATAGGTGCGGGAAACAGACAGGGCTGGCCCGACACCGGAGACCGAGGCGTCGGTGACCGTCGAGCTGTAGTTCTGCGCGAGCGGATGAACCTGTGACACCGGCGGGACGTAGGGGTCCCGACCCAGACTCGCGTCACTTGCCGACTGGGACGCCACCGGGCGAATGGCCATGGGGCCCATCCAGGCGCTCTGGTAGAGGCCATCGCTCACCCGAACGCGCCAGTAGTAGATCGTGCCCCAGGTGAGCGCCCCGGAAGGCGGCTGCCAGGTCGTTCCGGACTGCCATCCCGAATCCGAGCAGGTGCCGGAGGCCGCGTCCGTCCCGGTGCAGAGCTGGAACTGGAAGGTGAGGGGATTGGGCGCGTTGTCGGGGTCGGTGCCACTGGCGGAGAGGGTCGGGCGCAGGCTCGAGACCTCGGTGCCGTTCGGCGGCGCGACGCCGGTGACGGAGGGCTGCGCGGCGTCGAGAGTGACCGGCGTGGCCATGTAGTCGACGCCCCAGGCCGAGAACCAGGCGACGCCCGACTGCTTCATGTCCCAGCGGATCTCGTATGTCCCGGCCGGGAGCGGATCGATCGTGGCCAGCAGGTCTATCGTGCCCCCGGGGCTGACCGCGTTGGGCAGGTTGGTCTCGGCGCCATCCTGGTCGTAAAGGACGCCGTTCTGGTAGACGTGGTACGACAACTTGAAGGCGCTGTTCGCCGCCCAGGTCGACTGACCGCTGTTCTTGACCCTGACCATGACCGTGCCGGGAGTCGTCGCCGTCGGCTTCGTCACCCACTGAGCGGCGCCGTTCGGGTACGAGTACTGGGCGCCGTTCGAGGACCAGTTGATCTCCAGCTTCGGCCGGAGGTCCGACGGCGGGTCGGCCGGATTGCACCAGCAGTTGGCCGTGTAGAACGCCTTGCGCGCGCTGTCGTTCGTCTCCGACGCCGTGACCGCCAGACCGAAGTTGGCGTATGCGTTGTGTGTCCACAGGTGGACCAGATCACGCAGGCGGTCGTCACCGTTGCCGATGAACTCCCATTCCGGAAGACAGGCGGAGTTGCCCTGGTCACGCGCAAAAGTCCCCTCGGCCACGACCGAGCCCATGGTCGCCCCAGGCCAGGTCATCGTGTAGCCGTCCCAGGGAATCAGCACCTGCCGCAGGTACACCGGATACGGCGTGCATCCCCCCGCCGAGTCATAGTTGTAGATCTTCAGGTGGGCATTGGTGATGTGGGCGTTCGTGAGCTCGGAGCGACCCGGGAAGTTGAGATACCCGCGCTGCACGTCCGTCAGGTACTTGCCGGCGTAGAACGCCGGAAGAGTCGAATAGTTCGTGGTCGACTGCAGAGAGGAGATGTAGGTGTCGTCACCGCCGACGTACACCGAGTCGCCGATGACCGCCGGATCGACCCGGACGGGAAAGACCCGCTCAGGATCACCCAGCCACGCGGAATCAAGCTCGACCCGCAGGATCTGGCCGCCGTCGTCGCCTTCGATCAGGCTGTAGGCGACGCCGTCCGAGGTCGCCGCCATACCGTCCTTCGTCCGCGAATCCTCCATCCAGCCGGGAGGAATCGCGCCGCGGGCCTTGCCGGCGGCGTCTTCCAGCACGACCTGGCGGCCGTCGACGCGGGCCGTGAGGCCCTCCATCTCCAGCGGGAACTCCCAGACCGTCGGCGCATCGGCCGACCGCAGGACGATGACCTCCTTCATTCCGCCCGCGACGGCACCGAGTTCCAGGTCAGCCGACTCCCGGATGTCGGCGAAGGTCGCCTTGGGACCGTCCACCTGTGCCCGCGACGACGCGGCGTTCGCCAGTCCGAACGAGAACGACGTGCCCTCGCCCAGCTCGATGCGGCCCAGCCGCGGATCTTCCGCGTCCTGCGCGACCTCGACGAGATGCTCGGTCGCGGTCGAGCGGAGTCGGCCCTCGTCGGTCTGCTCCAATGCGGTGTCGATGTCGACCCACGCGCCGGAGGCGTCCTTGAAACGCTGCGGGCCCATCGATGACTCGGTCGTGAGTGTTCCGTCCGGGTTGCGGAACTCGCGCGTGCTCTCAGTGCGCCGTTCCACCAGCTCGCTCCGGCCCGCCTGCGGCTTGCCGTCACGGTTCGGGGCACGTTCGGGCCGCACCGTTCGGGACTCGCCGAACTCCGCCCGTACCTCGCCTCCAGGCCGCGCGGCCGCGGATGAGGTCGCGGAGCCACTGACCGAGGCCGGCGGCGGCGACGGCTTGAGGGAGGCCTTCGGATCCGTGAGGCGCACATCGCCGAGCCCCGGGGTGGTCGGCACCGCGCCGGCCAGATCCGGCACCGCCCGATCGACTGCCGTTGGATCGGGAGCTTCGACCGCCTGGGTCGCCTCCGTGGGTACCTCGTGGTCGCGGCCGTCGGCGGAGCCCGAGCTGCTCTCCGGGAGATCCATGTCCCGGAACGGGTTCTCCTGCGAGATGGGGCGGCGTCCGTGGTCACCGGTGCGTTCGACGACGACCATTGCGACGACCATGATCACGGGAATCAGCAGGAGCGCCACCATCCGGAGCCGCCCGGGGCGCGTTCGTCGGCGTCGGCGGCGGCTCGCGCTCGGGTGCGGGTCGGGCCGGGAGTTCGGGTCGGGGGCGGGTGCGGGCAGGTGCCGGCCTGGCATGGAGGGCTCCGAGATCCGAGAGGATGTCCGCGGGTGGGAGACATCTGTGAGTGGGCACGGTGACGGGCCGTGCCGGATGACAACGCGGGCACGGGTACAGGCCCGTAGCCGTCGCGGCGGCGGATCCGCGACGGCTACGGGTGGCCGGGACGGGCGGGCTCGTGGTCGCCCCGGCCGGCCGCGGTCACGGCGCGGCCGTGTGGGCACAGCGGCAGCGCCGTGGCCGCCCTACCGGAGAGGGGAACTCCGGTAGGGCGGCACGCGTGAGGACAGGCCTGCCACGGGAAACCCGAGGATTCCAGCAGGCGAACTCGATATGACGGATCGGGAAAGAAGATCCGGCGAGAGGCGCCGGCGACCTGTCCGGAGCCGAGAACGCGGCAGATGACTCCGGGCAGCACAAAGTACGGTGGGTGACGGGGTACGGGTGACGGAAATCCAGGCGCGGCCACCGCATCGTGAGCCAGCCGGTGATTACATGAAGCGCCAGCGCGTTCCAGCGCATGACTCCGCGCCAGTCAGCCGAACTCGCCGGCTTCAGGTAGCGGACCGATTGCGTCAGGCAGCATCGCACACTTGTCACAGAGCTGACAAGGAATCACACAATAACCGGTTCGCTGGACTGGGAGTTGACACTCAACAGCGGGCTCGCTATTTCGCGAGCGCGCTTGCTCTTCCCCTCGCGCCGTCGGGTCGCATGGCCAGGGGTTTGGAGCTGGCCTCTCGAGCATCGGCTCGATGACCTCCGGACATCGAGCGCGCCCCCGACGAGATGGCCGGACCAGTCCGCAGTAGAACGATCAAGGTGGCGGCAACCCCGGAGCACATGGGCTGCCAGCAGAACAGGCCTTCCTGTGCAGGTGTGAGGCAGATTACAGAATCTCGCTAAATCTCCCGTTTCGGGAGCAAAGACCACCGACTTCAGGTCACCATTTGTCTCGCACAGCACACGCACAGCACACATACAGGGCGCAGCGTGCCCATCCCGGGCGTTCCGGTGCCAGGATCGCCACCGCACCTGGGGACTACGGAGAGCGATGAACTGACGAGGATCGGATCCGCCTCGCATCAGAGGCCGTACCGGCTCGGCTCCTCAGGCCGCCGCGCGGTTGCCGTCACGGCCGCGTGGCACCCGCCTGGTCCGGCGGTCAGCACCCGTCACTGACCGCCGGACCAGGTGGTGGGGCCGCGAGCCGGAAATTCCCCACGCTCCCCCTGCTTTCGATGCGCGGTGTTCCACGCATCGAATGTGCCGAGCCCAGGAGCCGCGTCCCGGTGAAACGTCATCGCCGAGCCCGTCAATCACCACCTGAAGGCCCTTCCGCACACGAACCAACATCCGAGATCATTGCAGGCCGCAATTACCGAAAGTCACCGGATTCGCCAGGTGATATCGCGGCGCCCTCCGTAGGGAGCGGAGTCTTCGCCAAGGTCAGCAGGCCTGGATCGATCCCGCCGACCACGGTTCTCCCAGCGATCTCCTTGCCGGAATCCCCGCCGACGCCCAGACGATTTCGACGGCGCGCGGGTGCGCATCGCGGCAGCAGATCCCGCGGCATGTTCAAAGGAACCTCGGGCCGGCACCGGCGTCCCCGAACGCCCGAGCGGCCCACACCGGTCGCTTCACCGGCACCGAAACGAGCCAGAGCCGCACCCAGCGAGCCGGCACGAGCCATCTGGCGTTCCGGTCTGGTGCGCACGACGGTGCTGCCCACCGCGGTCGCCGCCAGCCTGCTCTTCTTCTGCACCGCCGCCACCCCCGAAACCAGCGGCGACACCGGCGACCAGCTCGACACCACCAAGAACCCACCCGC
>NZ_MOWP01000063.1:0-10266 GCF_001983215.1 Frankia sp. CcI49 | reverse complement strand
GGGATCGGTGAGCTGGTGTTGGTACGGCCGTTGACCGTGCCGGTTGACGCGGCGGTGGAGATACAGGTGCTGGTGGGGGCGGTGGACGGGTCCGGTCGCCGTTCGGTGGGGGTTCACAGCCGGGTTGGTGATGGGGAGTGGGTGCTGCACGCCACCGGTGAACTCGCCGCCGGCGGCCAGGGGGAGGCGGCGATGCGGCGGGACGACACGGTCTGGCCGCCGCGTGACGCCGAACCCCTCGACCTGGATGGTCTCTATCCGCTGCTGGCCGAGCGTGGACTGGGCTACGGCCCGGCGTTCCGGCTGCTGCGCGCCGCATGGCGGCACGGCGACGACCTCTACGCCGAGGTGGACCGCCCTGCCCCGGATCCCGCCCTCGATCCCACCCTCGATCCCGTCGCGGACTCGTCGAGTCACGCCGGGGACCACCCGGCCGGCCACCTCGTACATCCCGCCCAGCTGGACGCGGCGCTGCATGTGCTCGCACCAGGCACCGATGCCGCCGCTAACGATGAGGCCGCCGCTACCGATACCGGCGGCACCGGGTCCGCGTCGGGGACCGTCGACCTGCCGTACTCCTGGGCCGGAGTGACCGCCTACGGCGCGGCGGAGGGCGCGCTTCGGGTGCGGGTGAGTACCGCCGGGCCCGGGCGGTACGCCCTCGCGGTGGCGGACGAGACCGGCGCGCCCGTCCTGGCCGTCGCCGCGCTGACGCTGCGTCCGCTGAAGCTGGAGTCGCTCGCCGGGGCGGACGCCGACAGCCGGCGGCTCCACGAGCTCATGTGGTCACCGCTGTCGCTTCCGGTCACAGAGGCTCCGGCCGCGCCGTCGACCGGAGGCTGGGCGGTCGTCGGAGTGCACGGACCGGACGTCGCCGGAATCGGCCGGCCCGCTGTCGTGTACGCGGACCCTGGTGAGCTGCGGCGGGCGATCGTGGCGGGGGCACCGACACCCACGACGATCCTCCTGCGGTGTGCCGTCGGCGGTGGCGGCCAGGCCGGCGCATGGCTCGGCGGCGGGATTCCGCCCGGCGGCGACGCGGGCGGCGCGGACGGCACGGATGACGTGGACGACGTGGTCGAGCGGACCCACGTCACCATCTCCGGGGTGCTGCGGGCGCTGCAGGAGCTGCTGGCCGCCGAGGAGCTGGTCCACTGCCGGCTCGTGGTCCTCACCCGGGGCGCGGTCGCTGTCGGCGGTTCCGGTGACGCCGCCACCGACGGCTCCCTCGGCGGTTCCGGCGGCGGTTCCGGCGATGGCCGCCCCGACCTGCCGTCTGCCGCCGTGTGGGGCCTCGTCAGGTCCGCCCAGGTGGAGAACCCGGGCCGGATCGTGCTGGTGGACGTCGACGATCATCCTGGCAGCGTCGGTGCGTTGCCGGCCGTGCTGGTCGCGCCCGCGCCCGCGGTCGCTCCTGTGACGGTGCTGCGGGCGGGGCGAGCGTTCGTACCCGGACTCGTGCGCGTTCCCGGCCCGTCCGCCGGCGGTTCCGCGGTGCCGAGTCTCGACCCTGACGGGACGGTGCTGATCACCGGCGGCACCGGGGCGCTCGGCGCGGTGCTGGCACGGCATCTCGTGTCCAGGCACCGGGTGCGCTGTCTCGTCCTGGCCAGTCGCCAGGGTCTCGCGGCGGCCGGTGCCACCGAGCTGCTGGCGGAGCTGGGTGCCGCCGGGGCCACCGTGACGATCGTGGCGTGTGACTGCGCCGACCCGACAGCGCTGCGCGACCTGGTGGCCTCGGTGCCGGCCGGACATCCGCTGACCGCGGTCGTTCACCTGGCCGCGGTGGTGCGGGACGCGACGCTCGACCGGCTCGACGCGGATCGGCTGACCGCGGTGCTCCGCCCGAAGGTCGACGCGGGATGGGAGCTGCACCGTCTGACCAGGCATCGGGATCTCGCCGCGTTCGTGCTGTTCTCCTCGGTGGCGGGCACGCTGGGCGCTCCGGGCCAGAGCAACTACGCCGCCGCGAACGCCTTCCTGGACGCGCTGGCGCGCCACCGCAGGGCCGACGGGCTCCCCGCGGTCTCGATCGCCTGGGGCCTGTGGGAGGGCGGCGGCGGGCTGACGGCGCACCTCGGCGCGGCCGACCGTGCCCGGATGGCCCGCTCCGGGATTCTGCCGATGAGCGAGGCGGCGGCACTCGTCCTGTTCGACGAGGCGCTGCAGGCCGGACGCCCAGCGGTCGTCGCCGCCCGACTGGATCATGAGGTCATCCCGGTGGAGGGCCGGCCTGTGCCCGCCCACGCGCCCGTGCCACCGGCGACTCCCGTGTCGGCGTCGGAGTCGGGATCCGCCGGCCGGCCGACCCCTGGGCCGCGCGGTGCCCTCGACCGCCTCGCCGAGCTCGCCGACGACGAGCGGGAGGCGGTGCTCCTCGATCTCGTCCGTGAGCAGGCGGCGACGGTGCTCGGTCACGCCGACGCCCGGTCGGTCCCGGTCGGCGGAACCTTCCAGGACCTCGGCTTCGACTCGCTCATGGGCGTCGAGCTGCGTAACCGCCTCGCCGGTGCCACCAGGCTGCCGCTTCCCGCCACCCTGGTCTTCGACCATCCCACCCCGGCGGCGTTGGCGGCGCACCTGCGCGCGGAGCTCGTCCCCGCCGGCGATCCGTCCGACCAGCCGGCAGCCGCCGGTCACGTCGGTGCCGCCGTCGGCACAGGGGACGCCGATCTCCGGCAGGCGATCGCCGCGGTGCCGCTGGACCGGTTCCGCGAGGCCGGCGTCCTGGATGTCGTCCTGCGGCTCGCCGGAGCGCACGGCGACCAGGCCTCCCCACCGTCCCCACCGTCCCCGCCGTCGCCACCGGACAGCTCGGATGTGATCAGAAACGCGGATCTCGACGAGCTGGTCCGCCTCGCGCTCGCTGACACCGACTCCTGACCCGCCCGACGCCCGGAGCTGATCATGGTGACAACGCCAGACAAGGTCGCCGCGGCGCTGCGCGCGTCGTTGCTGGAGAACGAGCGGCTCCGGCGGGAGACCCGGCGGCTGACCGAGGCGGCGCACGAGCCGATCGCCATCATCGGTATGGCCTGCCGGTTCCCCGGCGGCGTCCGGTCGGCGGCCGACCTGTGGAGCCTGGTCGAGGCGGGCGTCGACGCGATCTCGGAGTTTCCCCGCGACCGCGGCTGGGACGTCGACGCGCTCTACGACCCGGACCCGGCCCGCGGCGGTCATTCGTACACCCGTCACGGCGGTTTCCTCGACGGCGTCGGTGACTTCGATCCGGCGTTCTTCGGCATCAGCCCGCGCGAGGCGCTGGCGATGGACCCACAGCAGCGACTGCTGCTCGAGACCGCGTGGGAGACGTTCGAGCACGCCCGCATCGACCCGATGACGTCCCGCGGCACGCTGACGGGCGCGTTCGTCGGCGTGATGTACGGCGACTACGGCAGCCGGCTGGCGGACGAGACCGCCGCGGGCTACCTCGCGACCGGCAGCGCGGGCAGCGTCGCCTCCGGGCGCCTCGCCTATGCGCTGGGGCTGGAGGGCCCGGCGATCACGGTGGACACCGCCTGCTCGTCGTCGCTGGCGGCCGTTCACCTGGCCGCGGCAGCGCTGCGGGCCGGCGACTGCACGATGGCGCTGGCGGGCGGGGTGACGGTGATGGCCGCGCCGACCACGTTCATCGAGTTCAGCCGCCAGCGGGGGCTCGCGGCGGACGGCCGGTGCAAGGCCTTCGCCGCGGCGGCGGATGGCACCGGCTGGGGCGAGGGTGTGGGGCTGGTGCTGCTGGAGCGCCTGAGTGACGCGCGGCGCCACGGCCACCGGATCCTGGCGACGGTGCGCGGCTCGGCGGTGAACTCGGACGGCGCGTCGAACGGCCTGGCCGCGCCCAGTGGGGCGGCCCAGCGGCGGGCGATCCGCCGCGCACTCGAGAGCGCCCAGCTCACCGCCGCCGACGTGGACGTCGTCGAGGCGCACGGGACCGGGACGGCACTGGGCGACCCGATCGAGGCGGCGGCACTCCAGGCCGCCTACGGGCCGGGCCGGCCCGCCGACCGCCCGCTGCTCGTCGGCTCGGTCAAGTCGAACATCGGGCACACCCAGGGTGCGGCCGGGGTCGCCGGGATCATCAAGATGGTCATGGCCCTGCGCGCCGGCGTCGTCCCGCCGACGCTCCACGTGGGCGAGCCCTCCCCGCACGTCGACTGGGCGGCGGGCGGGATCGAGCTGGTGACCCGGGCGCGGCCGTGGCCGGGCACCGATGCGGGCCGGCCACGCCGGGCCGCGGTGTCGTCGTTCGGGATCAGCGGGACGAACGCGCACGTCGTCCTCGAGCTGCCCGCCGAGGCCACCGACCTGCCGGCGGGAGGCACCGCCCTGCGCGCCAGCCGTGCCGGTGGCACGGCTGGCGAGCGCCCGGTGGACGGACTGGTGCCCTGGGTGGTGTCGGCGAAGAGCGCGGCGGCGCTGTCAGCCCAGGTGGAGCGGCTGCGGTCGGCGGCGGGCGGTGCGTCGCCGGTCGACGTGGGCTGCTCGCTGGTCTCGTCGCGGTCGCTGTTCGACCACAGGGTGGTACTGCTGGCGGACGGCGAGCGCGCTCCCAGCGACGACGACGGCGACGGCGGCGACGGCGACGGCGGCGGCGGCGATGGCGGCGGTGGCGATGGCGGTGGCGGTGGCGGTGGCGGTGGCGACAAGGTTTCGGTGTCGGTCTCTGAGGCCGCGCGGGGTGTCGTGCGTCCGGAGCGTGGGCTGGGCTTCGTGTTCGCCGGCCAGGGCGGGCAGCGGGTCGGTATGGGGCGCCGCCTGTACGAGCGGTATCCGGTGTTCGCCGAGGCGCTCGACGCGGTGTGCGCGGAGATCGACGCCGCGCTGGGTCGTCCGCTGCGCGCGTTGATGTTCGACGGTCCCGAGCCGATCCTGGGCCGGACCGAGTTCGCGCAGCCGGCCCTGTTCGCGTTGGAAGTGGCGCTGTTCCGGCTGGTCGAATCCTGGGGAGTCCGGCCGGGGCTGCTGGTCGGGCATTCCTTCGGCGAGATCGCGGCGGCGCATGTCGGCGGGTTCCTCTCCCTGCCGGACGCCTGCCGGCTGGTGGTGGCACGAGGGCGGCTGACGGGGGGCCTGCCGGCCGGCGGGGTCATGGTCGCGCTGCGTGCGTCGGAGGCGGAGGTGCTGCCGCTGCTGACGGAGGGGGTGTCGATCGCGGCCGTGAACGGCCCGGAATCGGTGGTGATCGCCGGTGCGGAGGGCGAGGTGGCCGCGGTGGCGCGGCGCTTCGCCTCGGCGAGGACCTTGCGGATCGGCTACGCCGCGCACTCTCCGCAGATGGACCCGCTGGTCGAGGGCCTCCGCACGGCCGCCGGTGGGCTGTGCGCCGACGGGGCGCCGCCCACCGGCGGTGCGCGGATCCCGGTCGTGTCCACGGTGACGGGCGAGCTGGCCACCGCCGAGCAACTGGGCTCGGCCGACTACTGGGCACGCCACCTGCGCGCCACGGTCCGCTTCGGCGACGCGGTCGAGTACCTGCGCGCCCACGGTGTCACCGACCTCATCGAGGTGGGGCCGGACGGCACCCTGTCGGCCCTCGTCCAGGACGGACTCGGGTGGCCCGGCACCGTCTCGCCCACGCTGCGTACCGACCGGGACGAGCAGGCCACCATCCTGACCGCGGTGGCCGGGCTGTTCGTCCGCGGGCACGAGGTCGACTGGTCCGGGATGATCGCTCCGTCCGGAGCGGACCTCGTCGACCTGCCCAGCTATGCCTTCGAGCGACAGCGATACTGGCCGGCTCCCGACCAGCTGCGCGAAGCCGGCGGCACGCCTGGACGTGGTGGCTCGGACCCCGCCGTCGTGGCGGCCGACGAGGAGTTCTGGGAGGCGGTCGAGCGGACGGACGTCGGCGCGGTCACGCGCGCACTCGGGCTCGGCGACGGTGCGCCCTGGGTGGACGCGATGGTGCCGGCACTGTCGTCGTGGCGGTCGAGGCGGCGGGTGGCCGCGRCCACGGCGGCCTGGTGTTATGAGATCGGCTGGTCCCGTCTCGACGGGCCGGCCGGTACCCCCGGCGGCGCCTCGGATGCGAACCCCGGCGAACCGGGCGGCGAACCGAGCCCGGCCGGCGGCTGTGACCCGAGCGGATTCACCGCCCGCACGCTGGTGGTCCTCGGCACGGAGGCGGACCGCGAGGGCTGGGCCGACACCGTGATCGATGCGCTGGGGCCCGGCGTGGTCACCCTGACGCTGGAGGCTCCGGCCGGATCGGTGGGGCTCGACCGGCGCGCACTGGCCGAGCGCCTGCGGCAGGCCCAGCCGCCCGCCGAGTCCACCTTCGCGTCCGAGTCCACCTTCGCGTCCGAGTCCGCCTTCGACGTCGTGGTCGCGCTGGTCGGGCTCGACGAGCCCGAGCCCGACAAGGAGGCCGGAGCCGACAAGGAGGCCGAGCCCGACAAGGAGGCCGGGGCCGACAAGGAGGCCGGGGCCGCGGGCGAGGCCGAGGTGCCGGTGGCTCTCGCCCGCGTCGTCCTGCTGCTGCAGGCGCTGGGGGATGCCGGCGTCCGGGCGCCGCTGTGGGCCCTGACCAGGAACGCGGTCGGACCGGACGTGGCGGATCGGCGCGGGATCGAGCAGGCGGGTCTCTGGGGCCTGGGCCGGGTCGCCGCGCTCGAGTACCCGGACCGCTGGGGCGGCCTGATCGACCTGCCTGACGAGCTCGAGCCGGTCGTGCTCGCCCGGCTCACCGCGGTTCTGGCCGGCCGGGCCGGCGACGAGGACCAGGTCGTGATCCGTGCCGACGGCACGCATGGACGCAGGCTGCGGCGTGCGGCCGGTGCGTCGGCGGACGGCCCGCCGGCGGACGGCGTGTCGGCGGACGGAGCGGAGCGGGGCTGGGTGCCACCGTCGTCGGGCACGGTTCTGGTCACCGGCGGCACCGGAGGCCTGGGCGGCGAGGTCGCCCGCTGGCTGGCCCGCCGGGGAGTCCGCGACCTCGTCCTGGTCAGCCGGCGCGGCTCCGCGGCCCCCGGCGCCGCGCGGCTGGCCCGCGAGCTCGTCGACCTCGGCGCGCGGCCGACGATCGTCGCCTGCGACATGGCCGATCGGACGGCGGTGGCGGCGTTGCTCGCGGGGATTCCCGCCGAGCGACCGCTCGTCGGCGTCGTGCACGCGGCCGGTGTCTCCCGGTTCGCTTCCCTGGACGAGTGCGATGTCGCCCAGATCGCCCAGGACGTCCCGGCGAAGGTGCGCGGAGCCGAGCACCTCGACGACCTGACCACGGGCCTGGATCTGTCCTTCTTCGTGGTCTTCTCGTCGATAGCCGGTGTGTGGGGCGGTGGTGGGCAGGGCGTGTACGCGGCGGCGAACGCCATGGTGGACGCACTGGTCGAGCGGCGGCGCGGCCGCGGGCTGCCGGGAACCGCCATCGCCTGGGGGGCCTGGGACGAGGCCGGGATGGCCGCGACACCGGAAGCCTCCGCGATGCTGACCCGGCAGGGCCTGGTGCTGATGCGGCCGAGTCGGGCCATCGCCGCCCTGGCGGCGGCACTGGAGCGTGGCGCCGGTCAGGTCGTGATCGCCGACGTCGACTGGGGCCGGTTCCTGGCCGTGTTCACCGCGCGCCGCCCCAGCCCGCTGCTCGCCGAGCTGCCGGAGGCGGCTGCCGCGGCCGCGGCCGTGGCCGCGGACGGGTCGGCGCCGGGGAGCGACACACCCGACCAGGGCGGCCGAGCCGCGCGTTCCGCCCTGGTCGAACGACTCCGAAAGGCACCCGACCAGGAAAGGCAGCGGATTGTCCTCGACCTGGTCCTCGCGGAGGTGGCGCGGGTGCTGGGGCACGGCTCCGTGGCCGCCGTCCAGCCAGACCGCCCGTTTCGGGAGCTCGGCTTCGACTCGCTGACGGCCGTCGAGCTGCGCAACGGGCTCGCCGCGGCGACCGGAGTGCGGCTGCCCACCACCGTCGTCTTCGATCATCCCACCGCGGAGGCGATGGCCCGGCTGCTTCGCGCGGACCTTCTCGAACTGGCCCCCGCGCCCGGGAGCACCGCACCCACGGCCCCCGCGTCGCGCGCCGCCGCGGACGACGACCCGATCGTCATCGTGGGGATGGCCTGCCGCCTGCCCGGCGGGGTGGACTCGCCGGAGGCGCTCTGGGATCTCGTCGCCGCCGGAGCATCCGGGATGTCCCCGTTCCCCACCGACCGCGGCTGGGACCTCGACGGGCTCTCCCGCTGGGACTCGATGCCGAACCAGGGCGGGTTCCTGCGGGGGGCGGCGGATTTCGACGCGGCGTTCTTCGGGATCTCGCCGCGGGAGGCGCTGGGGATGGATCCGCAGCAGCGGTTGCTGCTGGAGGTGGGGTGGGAGGCGTTCGAGCGGGCCGGCATCGACCCGACTTCCCTGCGCGGCGGGCCGACGGGCGTGTTCATCGGCGCCGCCCAGATGGCCTACGCGGAGACCATCCGGCAGGCCCCGCCGGAGCTGCACGGCTACCTGCTCACCGGCACCGCCACCAGCGTGATGTCCGGGCGTCTCGCCTACGTCCTGGGCCTGCAGGGGCCGGCGGTGACGGTGGACACGGCGTGCTCGTCGTCGTTGGTGGCGATCCACCTGGCGTGCCAGTCGCTGCGTTCGGGGGAGAGCGCGCTGGCTCTCGCGGGCGGTGTCGCGGTGATGGCGACCCCTGATCCGTTCATCGAGTTCAGCCGGCAGGGCGGCCTCGCCGCCGACGGCCTCTGCAAGTCGTACTCGGACTCCGCCGACGGGACGGGGTGGGGTGAAGGGGTGGGGCTGTTGGTGTTGGAGCGGTTGTCGGATGCGGTGGCGGCGGGTCGGTCGGTGTTGGGTGTGGTGCGGGGTTCGGCGGTGAATCAGGATGGTGCGTCGAATGGTCTGACGGCGCCGTCGGGGGTGGCGCAGGAGCGGGTGCTGCGGGCGGCGCTCCTGGCCGCGGGTGTCTCGGCGGACGAAGTGGATGTGGTCGAGGGACACGGCACCGGGACCCGGTTGGGCGACCCGATCGAGCTGGGCGCCCTGCTGGAGGTCTTCGGCGGTGAGCGGGCCGGGGGATTCCCGCTGTTGGTGGGTTCGGTGAAGTCGAACATCGGTCACACGCAGGCGGCGGCGGGTGTGGCGGGCCTGATCAAGATGGTGGAAGGGGTGCGGCGCGGAATCGTGCCGGCGTCGTCGCGGGTGGGTGAACCGTCGTCGCGGGTGGACTGGTCGGTGGGTGGGGTGGAGGTGGCGCGGGAGACGGTCCCGTGGCCGGTGACGGGGGGGCCGCGGCGGGCGGGTGTGTCTTCCTTCGGTATCAGYGGGACGAATGCTCATGTGATTGTGGAGCAGGCTCCGGGATCGGCTGTGGAGGGTGTTTCCGGAGGTGATGTGGGGGTGGTTCCGTGGGTGGTGTCGGCGCGGAGCGGTGCTTCTTTGGATGGCCAGCTGGCGCGGCTTCGGGAATTCTCCGCCGGTTCTGGTGGGGATTCCCGGGCGGTGGATGTGGGTTTTTCGCTGGTGTCGTCGCGCGGTGTGGCTGGTCATCGTGCTGTGTTGTTGGCGGGTTCTGAGGTGGCTGGCGGTGCTGGTTGTGTGGAGGTGGCTCGGGGGGTTGCCGGTTCGGGTGGGCTGGGTTTTGTGTTTTCGGGTCAGGGGTCGGTGCGGGTGGGTGCGGGGCGGGGTTTGTATGAGGGTTTTCCGGTGTTCGCGGGGGTGTTGGATGAGGTGTGTGGGGTGTTGGATGGGTTGTTGGGTGATGTGCTGGTGGGGGTGGGTGGTTCGTTGCGGGGTTTGATGTTCGGGGGTCCGGGTTCGGTGTTGGAGCGGACGGTGTTCGCGCAGCCGGCTTTGTTTGCGTTGGAGGTGGCGTTGTTTCGGTTGTGGGAGTCGTGGGGGGTGTGTCCGGGGTTTTTGGTGGGTCATTCGGTGGGGGAGGTGGCGGTGGCGTATGTGGCGGGGGGTTTGGGGTTGGTGGATGCGTGTCGGTTGGTGGTGGCGCGGGGTCGGTTGATGGAGGGGACGGTTCCGGGGGTGATGGTGGCGGTGGGTGTGGGGGAGGAGGAGGTGCTGCCGTTGTTGGGGGAGGGGGTGTCGGTGGCGGCGGTGAATGGTCCGGGGCAGGTGGTGTTGGCGGGTGAGGAGGRKGCGGTGCTGGGGGTGGTGGGGAGGTTTGGTGGGGGTCGGCGGCTGGCGGTGGATCGGGGGTTTCATTCGGTGTTGATGGAGCCGGTGGTGGAGGGTTTTCGGGGGGTGTTGGAGGGGCTGGAGTTCGGGGTTCTTTCGGTTCCGGTGGTGTCGACGGTGTCGGGTGGGGTGGCGGTGGGGGGTGAT
>NZ_MOWP01000062.1:0-12809 GCF_001983215.1 Frankia sp. CcI49 | reverse complement strand
GACGCTCCGGCCTTCAGATGCGGCAGGCTGACCGCGACGGTGTTCATCACGCCGATGAGGTCGACGTCGGTGCCGTCGACGAAGCCCCCGCACAGTGTCAGGTCGTCCCAGGGGCAGACGCCGGCGTTGCCGACGACGATGTCGAGCCGGCCGAAGCGGGCGAGCCCCTCGTCGACCGCGGCACGCAGCTGCGCGCGCTCCCGTACGTCGGCCTTCACCGCGACGATGCCACGGCCGAGCGCCTCGACCTCCTTGGCCGTGTGAGCGAGGTCCTCCGGTGTGGCCAGCGGATACGGGACGCTCTCGATCTGCTCGCACAGATCGATCGCGATGATGTCCGCGCCCTCCTGGGCTAACCGCAGCGCGTGGCTGCGTCCCTGTCCGCGGCCGGCGCCGGTGACGAACGCGACCTTGCCGTCAAGCTTTCCCATGATCCCTCCTCGATGATCGGATGTCGATACGGGCTCCGGCGTCGCTTGGTCTCGTCGGCCGCACGTGCGCTGATGTTGTGGTCACGACGATGCGTGAATGACGTCATCGACGCGACGAAGCCGGTCAAGGTGGTGGCCTGCTTTCCGCTGACCACCGCCCGCTTTTCTTGTGGTGGTCAGATCGGCAGGAGGGTGTGCCCGGCCTGGGTGGGGTTCTCGCCCGCCCCGAAGCGTTCCGCACGCTCGCGCAGCGTGGTGGCCGCATCGTCGCGGCCGAGCATGAGGCAGTACTCGCCGGCCCTGATGCCACGCAGGACGTCGTCGGCGAGCTCGTCGAGAGGCTGGATGGGGATCTCGGTACCCGACCTGGTGGCCGACTCCACGAGCGCGGCGACCGTCGTCGCCGGGGTCGCACGCGGCGTCTCCCGGGCAAGCTCCGCAGGCCGGTTGCGGTCAGACGTCCACAGCCCGGTGTCCAGCAGTCCCTTGCCCGACGGCAGGAACAGCGACACAGCGATCGGATGTCCCTCCTCGGCGAGCTGGGCACCGAGGCATTCGGTGAGGATCGACACCGCGGCCTTGCTCGCGGCGTAGACCGAGGCACTCGGCATCGGGGCGACCGCGCCGTCTCCGGACGAGGTGTTCACGATGTGCCCCGGCTCGCCGGAAGCGATCATGCGGGGCACGAAGGAGCGGATCCCGTTCGCGACGCCGTGGACGTTGACGCCGAAGGTCCACCGCCAGTCGTTCGGCGTGCTCTCCCACACCTTCGCTGACGGGGGGCCTACGCCGGCGTTGTTGACCAGCACGTGGGTGTGTCCGTAGCGGCGGAACACCTCGTCGGCGAGGGCTTCGACCGAGTGCTCGTCCGACACGTCGGAGACGACCCCGCTGATCTCGGCGCTGGTCGCGGCGGACAGCTCGGTGACGGTGGCATCGAGGGCGTTCTTCTCGATGTCGGAGAGCACGAGTACTGCGCCGGCTCGGGCGAACGCGTCGGCGAGTGCCCGGCCGATGCCCGCCGCACCGCCCGTGATGACGACGACCTTCCCCGCGAAGTCGGTGATCGTCGGGTTCACGCGGCCGGCCCGGTGCCGTGGATGTCCTCGACGGTCAGGCCGATCCGGTCGACGATCGGATCGAGCCGGTCCAGGTCGAAACGGTAAAGCTCGGCGGCGTTCAGCCCGAGGATCCGGCGGGTGTCGGCCTCCGGCACGTGAGCGAACCGGTTACGCAGCCATTCCCTGGTGTTCGGCCAGGTGCCCTCGGGATGCGGGTAGTCATGGCCCCACATCAGTCGGTCGATGCCGATCTCGTGGCGCCGCCCCACCTCGATGTCGCCCATCACCGACGAGGCCATCCACACGTTGCGCCTGTAGTAGTCCGAGGGCTTCATCCGCATGCCGTCCCGGAATGTCGCCGGGCCGAACTTGCGGGTGGAGTGGTCACCTTCCCACTTGGCGTCCATCCGGGCGAGGATGTCCGGCACCCACCAGGCACCGTTCTCGGCCAGGGCGTAGCGCAGCTTCGGGTGGCGTTCGAAGACGCCGCCGAGCAGCAGGGCCCAGAACGGCCGGGCTGCCCACCAGTACGCCTCGGTGGCGTAGATGGACAGGAAGCCGGGGGCCCAGGTGTAGTCGGTCGGGCCGACTCCGGAGTGGGTGTGCACGACCAGCCCGGCCTCGGCGCACACCGACCACAGGGGGTCGTACACCGGGTCGTTGTAGGCCGGGTAGCTCCCCCACTTGGTGGGGATCATGATCCCGCCGCGCAGCCCGTTCTCCACCGCCCACTCGGCCTCGGTGACCGCAGCGGCGACGTCGTGCAGCGCCGGGACGATCGCGATGCCGTAGCGGCGGTCCGGCTCGCTCTGGCAGAACTCGGCGGCCCACCGGTTGTGCGCCTTCGCGCCGGCCATCACCAGTTCCGGGTCGCTGTCACCCGACGATCCGAGCCCGGACCCGAACGGCGACGCCGAGACACCACCGACGCCGGCGGAGTCCGCGTCCGGGAAGACGACCTCGGCCGCGACCCCCTCGGCGTCCATCTCCTTGGTGCGCACGGCCGGGTCCCACGCGCCCTCCATTCCACCGTGCTCACCGATCTCCGAGTTCCACTCGGCGAGGAACCGCTGGTGGTCGTCGGCGTTCACCAGGGCAGCGGTCTGGACGTCGGCGGCCAGCGCGTCGTCGAACGCCTGGCGGTGCTTCGGATCGATGTACTCGCGGTACTGCTCAGGCGGCAGACCGGCGTGGGTGTCGGTTGAGATGAGCAGATACTTGTCGCTCATGTCCCTCTCTCCTATCGAGTCGCAGGTTCGTCGGTTGTCGCGGGCCATCAGGCGGCCCTGCCGGCACCGGGACGTTCTGGCAGGAAGGTCAGTGGTCGTAGCGGGCGTACGCGAAGGGCTCGAAGGCGACCGGGTCCACCGGGCCGACGACGCTGGCGCGGCCCGTCGAGGACCGGGTCGTGTAGGTGATCGACACGGTCTCGAGCACCGGCAGGTCGATGACGGGGGCGGTGGGCTCGTCGCGGAGCACGAGCTTCCCCTCGACCTTCTCCACGGTGGCCGGGCTGCGGGTCTGGTCGTAACGCACCAGCAGCGGGTCGCCGTCAAAGCCGGCACCGGACACGGCGGGCATGAACTTGTACCACCACTGCGTGGCTGGGTAAGGCCCCGGCACATCGAGGATCTCGGTGACGTCACCGACGATCTCGATGAAGCTGACGCCGTTGCGGCTGATCCGCCCCTCGACGTGGTCACCGTCGCGGGTGAGCTCGATCTCGGCGAGCTTCTTCGGCTCCCCGTGCTTCTCTCTGCTGATCGAGATGGCCGACTCCAGGTCGATCGGGATCAGCAGCGGATACTCGCCCGTCACCCCGTCATGGACCGCGTCGACCGCGAAGTAGCCGACCAGCTCCTTGTAGTGGAAGTCGCCGAAGGTCAGGTCGATGTCGGTGACCCGCACGTGCACCCGCGGCTCGGCCGGCGGGGTCAGCGGCGGGGGCAGCACCGACGCGAGGACCGCGGGATCGGTGCGGTAGACGACCTCCAACGAGGGTAGAGGTGGCAGCCCGGCCGCGAAACCGGCCTCGGTCTCGGACTTCTTCTCTTCGATTCGTACCCAACGGTTCCCCATCGGGGCTCCTCCTGAATGACGAAGCGGTGTCAGGGGCGGCGGGTGTCGCCCTCGGGCCAGCTGTAGAACTGCTGGCACCAGCGCCGTTGCTCGGTCACGGCCTTCTCTGGCGGCCGGAGCACCGGCGGATCCTTGAAGATCTTGTTTTCCCAGATCGGCAGGTCCTGGCTGATACCGGCGGTGAACCTGACTGCGGCTTCCTCGGCAGCGTCCTCACCGAGTGACCGGGGGGCGGTGAAGATCCACCGGACGTGCACGTTCTCCTCGTCGATCGGTGTCGTCGAGGACACGAACGTCGTGTAGCCCTTCAGCCTCAGCACGGCCAGGCCCAGCCCATAGCCCTCACGAACGAAGGCGCCGTTCATTCCCGACGTGCGCTTGTACGGCCCGTCGATGACGAACTCCTCCTCCGGGATCGACGGAGTCCCGTGCACGTAGAGGAAATGCACCGTGTCGACGTTGTTCTCGGCCATCTCCTGGCAGCAGGTCGCGATCTCGAAGTCCTTGGCGACGATCGGGAGCCAGTCGGCGTCGTGGAACTCCGGGACATCCGGCACCTCGACGGTTGGCTCCTTGCACTCCAGGTGGTGCCAGGCCCAGATCATGTGGTTGCGCTCGACCACCGGGTAGGAGCGCGCGGTCGCCGTCCTCGGGATGTGCGGGTTGTCGTCGTAGGGCACCTCGACGCAGGCACCGCTCGCACCATCGAACCGCCAGCCGTGAAACGGGCACTGCAGGCTGCCGTCGACGACCTTGCCACCGACACCCAGATGGGCGCCCAGGTGCGGGCAGTAGGCGTCGACGAGGTAAGGCGTGCCGTCCGCACCGCGGAACAGGACCAGGTCCTTACCGAAGTAGAACAGCGGCTTCGTGCCGCCCGGCTGGATCTCGTCGGCCCGGGCCACGATGAACCAGCCGTTCGGGACCGGGAACGGGAACCGCGGCCCGCGCTCCCGACGGACGCGTGCGCGTAACGAAAGATCGTAGAGGGACTCCAACCGCTGCGGCATCGGCAGACCGACAAGCTCTTCCGCGGGCGCCGCGGAGATCGTCGGCGTGCCGTCCATGCCGGAACCGCTGGGCCGGTCGGCCCGGGTCTCGCCGTAGATCGTCATGAGCTGTCTCCCGTGGAGAGGTGGAAGCGAAATTGCATAAAATATCCAATTTCCTAGCGACCTGGTTCACCGCCTGGGCGGGAGTGTCGTCGCACATCCAGCCGCTGAACTATCATTCACTACACTGAAGCATCATTCAACACATGGATGTGCGCGTTCACAAGACCGGAGGGCAAGCGACCTCGTGACCGGATTGCGGAAGCCAGCTGTGACGGAAGGTGCGCCTCTTCGTATGCCCGAGTGGGAAAGTGAAGCGAGAGGAGCACTGATCGACACTGATAGTCACAAACTGATCGCCAGTAGCTACATGCGGACCGGCGCGGCCGGACACCTGCCGCCGTGGAGCGGGCGGCCATGACCAAGGCGACGCCGCGCGAGGAGCGGCGCAAGCTGATCGCGGCGCTCACCCGGGACCAGTTGCTCGATGCCGCCGAGCGGCTCTTCGGCCAGCGCGGCTACCGGGAGACCAACCTGAAACAGGTCACGGACACCTGCGGGCTTTCGGTCGGGGCGCTCTACCTGCACTTCGACAGTAAGGAGGCGCTACTACGCGCCGTGATCGACCGGCGTTCCGTCGTGATCATGGCGCAGGTCCGATCCTTCATCGAGGCCGACGGCCCAGCGATCGACCGCCTCCTCGACCTGGTCATGGCCGAGATCGAGTTCTTCCGGGCGCACCGCGACTTCGGCCGCGTCATCGACCGGCTGTATGCCGCGGGCTTCCCGACGCTGCCCGAGCTCCGCGTCGACATCGCACACGGCTACACGACCGCCATGCAGCTGGAAGCCGAGCTCATCCGGGCGGGGCAGCGCGACGCCACGATCCGCGCCGGCGACGCAGACGTGCTCGCCCGCATATTGGGTTCCATGGTCGGCGCATATCGCGCCGACGACGCTGCGCGAGAGGAAGGCGACATCACGGGGCCAGGCATGCACGACGCCGACTTCGTCGACATCGTGCGGGGTGCGTTCGCGGCCACGACGTTCCCCAGGAGGCAAGCGCAGCGGTAGAAGACCTGCACTCGGCTGCCCCTGACCGCTGCCCGGCAGTTATCCGCCTGTGGCGCAACGCCTGGGATCAACCATGGTGAAGGCCGGGGTCAATTGGTCCCGAGTACGCGCGGGCCGGTGCCCTGGCCGGTATCCCGGTCTCCTGGGACGACGGCCGGGCCGATCCAGCAGCGCTGAGAGACCCGAAGCTCGGCGCTACTACGGACCTGCTTGGGCGGGGCTACCACGGAGGCGGCGGAAATGGCGGTACCGGAACTGTCAAGGATCTGGTCCGGCACGAGTCCGTCCACGCCTCACCCCTGGGGCGGGCAGTCCCGTCTCGAGGTGCTCGTCGAAGAAGCGGCATCTACCTCCGCCCTGCCGTTTCGCCGCGTACATCGCGAGGTCCGCTGCACGGAGCAGGCCGTCAACATCGGTAATGCTGGCATCGGACAGTGCTGCGCCGACGCTCGCGCCGACTACGACGGATCGATCCACAATGCTGATGGGCTCGCGAACGACGCGGATGACTCGATCCGCTACCTCCGCCAGGACCCTCCCTGCCGTGAGATTCTCACACAGAATCGCGAACTCGTCTCCCGATAAACGCGCGACGGTGTCGCCCGGGCGCACCACCCCGCACAGCCGCGACGCAATGCTGCACAGCAGGTAGTCGCCGGCCTGATGGCCGAGGGAATCATTGACGGACTTGAATCCGTCTAAGTCCACAAAGAGAATGCCCGCCATGTCCCCATCGTCCTGCGTGGCATCGATCGCATGGGCGATCCGGTCCAGCAGGAACATTCGGTTAGGAAGACCAGTCAGACCATCGTGCATTGCCTGGTAGCGGATGTCGCGCTCGGTCCGCATGCGCGCTGCCGCCGCTCCGAGCACCCCGGCGACGGACCTGACGAACGTGATCTCCCGCTCGTTGAAAGCGCCGATGCCGCCGGAGACCACCTGGCGATGCAGCGYGGACTGCTCGTCACGGAGTTCCTCACATGGGCGGTAGGCCGCGATGACCGCTGTCAGTCGCTCAGTGGAGCCCACCGGAACGGCGAGCCCGCACCACTGATGTTGTTCCGGGGGATCACCGTCGGCGCATGCGCTCCGCGAGGCGCAACAGTGCGTGACCGGCTCACGGGCAACCATCGCCTCCGCACCCAGCGTCTCCGGTTCGGGCGGGCCACCCACCTGTAGGAGTAGTTGGAGACACCCCGGCCCGGCGGACTCGGCGCCCACTTGGAAACGGTCCACAGCATCCTGTGCCACCTCGTGAATGGTCACGGCCGTCGCGTTGAGGTGGCAGGTGAGCGCTGCGGCGATCCGTTCCAGGAGCGGCTGCTGATCCGGGACCTCCAAGGCGAGGCGACCGAGATCCTCGACAGTCGCCTGCTCCGCGGAGCGCGCCCTGAGCTCCCGCAACGCCAACTCCCGCGTGGTCGCGTCCGTGGAGACCGCGGCGACCGCTCGAACTGTGCCGTCCGGGCCTGGCACCGGCACCATGTGCACGTCGTAGAAGCGACCATAGAGTTCCATCACGCGGAAAGTCGCCTCACCGTCGAGGGCGCGGTGGAAAAGTTCGACGCCCTCCGGGAAGTCCTCGAAAGCATCGAGCATCGTCGTGGCGCGCGCGGCTTCCATGCGCTCCCGCGCGGATTCGGGTGCGAGCAGGGCCCCCTCCGAGAAAAGCAGCCGACCCTGCTGGTCGATGAGGTGAAGCGACACCGGGGTATGCTCGACCAGCAGGCGGAGGTTTGCGTGAGTCTCGACCTGATCCGTGATGTCCTGGAACTGAGTTATCACCAACAGTTCCCCGCCGTCGGGCGCCGGCTCCCACGTCGACGTGGCCAACAGGTGGATGACGGTGCCGTCCGACCGGGTGAAGGAGGAGTAGGTTCGCGATCCGATCCGCTCGCCGCGCATGATCCGGTCGACCCGTTCGTTCAGTTCATACTGCAGATCGGTGTCGATAAAAGAATCCCAGGGCATGCCGACCAAACTATTCTCGGACAAGCCGGACATTCGGCAAGCAGCCTTGTTTACCCGGAGAATTCGGTGACTACTGGCGCCGCAGACGACGACCCCTATTTCCAGGCGGTCGAAAAGATCTTCTGGGTTGAACTGCCCGGCCATCCGGCATCACCGCCTGACTCCGTTTTCTTAACACTACCCCGATCCCGCCCGCCGCCAATGAGTCGAACGCATGGTCCTTCCGTGTGACGGTGGAGGGCGGCGATACCGTCGACGTTGGGGCGTCGCGGTCGCCTCCCGCCTCGCCGGATCTCGGCAGCTCGGCGTCGCGGCCACGCTCACGGGGCAGGCCAACCGGTGGGTGGAGCGTGAGCCTGTCGGCGTGGTCGCCGCGATCACACCGTGGAACTATCCCAACCAGATCAACATCGCCAAGGTCGCCCCGGCGCTCGCCGCCGGCTGCACCGTTGTTCTCAAGCCCGCCCCCGACACCCCGTGGACCGGGTTGGCCCTCGGCCGGCTCGTCGCCGAACACACCGACATCCCCGCTGGTGTCTTCAACGTCGTGACCGCGGCGGACAAGAGCATCGGTGAGGTTCTCACCATCAGCCGTGACGTTGACATGGTTAGCTTCACCGGCTCGACGGCGGTCGGACGGCGGATTATGGCGGCCGGCGCCGCCACCATCAAGCGGGTGTTCCTCGAACTCGGCGGCAAGTCCGCCCACATCGTCCTCGACGACGTCGAGGACATCGCCGCCGCGTCGGTCTCCGCCGTTTTCGGGGTCTGCACCCACGGCGGGCAAGGGTGCGCCACCAGCACTCGGCTGCTGCTGCCACGCTCACGCTACGCCGAAGGTGTCGAGGCGGCGGCCGCCATGCTCGCTGGCATGTCCTACGGCGACCCAGAGAACCCGGCGAACATGACCGGCGCGATCGTCAACCGGGCCCAACTCGAGCGCATCGACGGGCTCGTCCGCAAAGGCATCGAGGAAGGTGCCCGGGCAGTCGTCGGCGGCGGTATCGCCACGCAGTTCGACAAGGGCTTCTACTTCCAGCCCACGCTCCTCGCCGACGTCGACAACTCGATGACCATCGCCCAGGAGGAGATCTTCGGCCCCGTACTCGTCGTCATCCCCTACGAGAACGACGACGACGCTGTTCGCATCGCCAACGAGTCGATCTACGGCTTGTCCGGAGGAGTTTCGGGCGTCGACCGCGACCGGGTGCTCCGGGTAGCCCGACGCATCCGTACCGGCACTATGTCGATCAACGGCGGTCTCTGGTACGGCTCCGACGTTCCCTTCGGGGGTTACAAGCAGTCCGGGGTCGGTCGGGAGATGGGCATCGCCGGTTTCGAGGAGTACCTCGAGCAGAAGGCGATGGCCGAGCCCGCGTAGCGTTTGGCTGGGAGCTTGCTCCCAGGGCCGTGGGGCGGCAGGGACACGAAGGTCAGCCAGAGCATGTCGCGGGAGCGCTGTGAGCTGGTGGCGTGGGTCGTACAGTCGCTCACCGAGCATGCGCGTCCGGACGGATAACGTCCCCGAACAGTCCCACGTGCTGTTCCTCTGACCACCACGCCGTGAGCCGGCCGGCGGCGTTTGGCGGGCGGGCGCGGTGGATCAGCTGGGTGAACATCCCGTTCCCGACCTGGTGGGCCAGATGCAGGCAGTGAGCGATGCCCATGCGCCCGGTCGTGCTGGTAGCCGACCTTCTTTGGCCTAAGCCGTCTTCGTGCGCGAGGACGGCTTAGACCGGGAACGTCGAGAACATAAGTGCAGGGCGACAGGCCATTGACCACGAGCGGCTTGAAGCGGTCAAGGACCCGCCACCGGCGGGTGGCCCAGCCAGGTTCGAGGATCTGGTGGGTGGTCAACACCCGGTGCTGGATCGCACGGGGATCCACCGCTCCCGCGGGGTGAGGCGGCGGGTCAGCCACAGCTGGTGCTCACCAGGCGTACTCCAGCCGCGCCAACCGGGCCTACCCGCGCGGCAGGCGTATCACCGCAACGATCCCCGAGAAGATCGACCAGAAGGCGAACCGGAGCCGCCGTGGTCGCAGCGGTCGACGTCCGATGTCCTTCGACGCCGAGGCGTAGTCCACGCCAGCTCCAGTGACGATCGCGGCTTTCCCTCGCAGCCTCATGAGGTCAGGGGCAGGGGTCCGTGGTGGGCGGTGTGGGCGAGGACGCCGGGGTCGGCGCCTTCCTCAGCAGCGGTGGTGAGGGCGGCGGTGACGTCCTTGCGCAGGTATTTGGCGCCGAGTTCGGCGTACTTCTCGACGGAGCCGACGGCCCGCATGGTCTCGATGGCGTAGGTGGCGGCGCTGCAGTGCGCGAGCGCGTCGAACAGGGCGTTCGTCTCGATGCCGAGCTGGCGGCCGAGGTGGGCGGCGGCCGCTGCGGTCTGGACGTYGACGGTGAACAGCAGGTTGTTGACGAGTTTGACCCTGGTGGCGGTACCCATCGCCCCGGTGGGCAGGACTGTGCCGTAGGTCTTCAGCGCCGGGCGGACTTGCTCGATGACGGCCGGGTCACCGCCGGCGAGGATCGTGAGGCGCCCAGCGAGGATGTCGTCCGGCGCGCCACTGACCGGCGCGTCCACCAGCAGGACTCTGTGCGCGGTTGCGGCCTCGTGGAGGCGGGCGAGTAGCCGGATCCCCACGGTGGTGTGGGATATCAGGACAGCATTTGGTTCCAGCAGGGAGATCAGGCCGTCGGGGCCGAGCAGCGCATCCTCGACCTGGCTCTCGTTGAAGAGGCAGGAGATGACGACACTCGCGCCCTTCACCGCGTCCGCCAGCGAGGCGGTGGTACGCGCGCCCAAGCCGGCGAAGGTCTCCCGGACCTCGGGCCGGCGGGCATGCAGTGTGACATCGACGCCCGCGCCAAGCAGGCGCTCGACCATCGGCGCGCCCATCTGGCCGGCACCGACGAAGGTCACCGGACCAGCTGGCTGACTTTTCCCGCTTGGGCCGAGGCTTGGGGCGGCGGCGTCCGACATGCGATCACCTTTCTCCTGTCGTCTGTTCAAAGTCGTTCATGGTGCTACCCGAGGCGCGTTTCGTGCTCATCCGCCGACCGCCTGAATCGTTGGACTCAGGAGGGCTGGGCGCCGGCCTGAAACGGCTGGGTGCTGGCCTGGAACAGGGCTCTCGGCTCGGGCGAGCCGTCGAGGGCGCGGTTGACCCGACGGGTGACCCGCCAACCGTCCGGCATGCGGCGCAGCCACCAGCTGTTCGCAGACAGCCGCGCGGTCCAGAACCGGTCGGCTTAGGCGTCCCAGCGGATGTTGAGCGCGTAGTTCCAGGCACGGGCCTCGTCGCCGTCGACCTTGACCAGCGGCGCGGTCAGCACATGCCCGCAGCCATTCGCGATCAGACCCTGGTGCCCGGCGCCGTCGACCATACCGGCGATCTCGCCACGCCCGGTCCAGACCGCGTACGGCGGCACCTCGAACACCCCGTCGGATGCCCACAGCCCGGCCGCGGCGTCGGCGGACCCGCTGTCCACCGCCGGCCCGTACCGGGCGATCAGCTGCCCGATCGCCACCTGGTCCTCGACGGCGCGCAGCCGCGCGCCCAAGTCGGCCACGGTGGCCGCCAGCTCGGCGAGTTGTCCCTGGTCACTTGCCACGTCGCTCACCGATCCTCCTCAGTCCACGTCACCAGCAGGATGGATCATGATCCGGGCCGGGCCGTCGGCACGCCGCGCGATCTGTAGCGCGTCCGGAACCCCGTCGAGGTCGACGGTCATCCCGATGACCGGGCTCACGTCGAGGCTGCCGGCACAGATCGCGTCCAGGGTGCCGTACCAGTCCTCGGGGTCCGGGCCCCCGCCGAACTGAATGTTGACGCCCTTGCGCTTGGCCACCATGGAGGAGATACGGTCGCCCTCCGGCGGGCCGCCCGCGGAGAGGATGCGGGTGCCGCGTTCGCACTGCTGGATGATGCCGTCCAGCACTCCCGGCAGTCCGACGAACTCGAACACCACACACTGCGGCGCCGACGGGTCCGCCCCACCGAACGCCGGCCGGCCGGGCCGGCCGCCCAGCGTCACGTCACGCCACAGGTCGTAGGGGGACCGTTCGTCCGGGCTGACCACATGAGTGGCTCCCAGTGCTTCCGCGATTTTCAGCCGGCCGGCGTTGTAGTCCGAGACGACGATGGGACTGATGCCTCGGCGGCTCAGCGCCGCGACGGCGGACAGCCCGATCGCACCCGCCCCGATCACCAGCGGCACGTCATGTGGACCGAGATCTGCCTTGCGGACGTAGTATTCCCCCACCGCGAACGCGTCCGCCAGCGCCGCCTGATCCGTCGGAACATGGTCGGGCACCGCGCGCACCAGCGATTCGGTCAGCAGCATCAGCTCACCGAACCCGCCAGGCGCATCCGGGCTACACCCGACGATGCGCACCGGGCCCGCCCCGACCAGCACCGGCAGGCTCGTCACACGCGTGCCCACCGGCAGCCTGCCCTCGGTACCCGGCCCGTAGGCGACAACCTCGCCCACGAACTCGTGACCCATGACGATGTCCCGGTCTGCGTGGTAGTCCCACAACCCACTGTCATCGGCCGCCACGCCTTCGGGATTGTCCATGAAGTGCAGGTCCGACGCGCAGATCGCGCAGGACAACGTCCGTACCAGCACCTGGCCTGCTCCCGGCACGGGATCAGCTGTCTGGCGGACCTCGATCCGCCCCTCCCGCAACACCRCTGCCCGCATTCCGGCCCTCGCCTTCGTCCGATCACGGCCGCACCCACGGCGCGACCAGAACTGACCAGATATTAGTTACGACTCGCATCGAATCGTAACTGGCATGCAGCTGGCGCGCACGCGATGTGTAGGGCGGCCGGCGGCGGGACTGGCGCCATGCGACCGGCCGCCGCAGTGCCGCCAAGGCGCGGATGTCGACGCACGCCCGCGGAGCTGTCCACGCGCCTTCGCGACTCGCCGCAGGTCGCGGGACTACGCCACCCACTGTCGCTATCAGCCGGTCGGTGCTAATTTCGATGCGATATGCATCGTAAGTGATGCCTCGGCGAGGGGAAGTACGTTGCCGTTACGAGTCGTTCAGTGGACCACGGGCATCGTCGGTCGCAGCGCGGTGCGCACGGTCCTGGCCCACCCGGACCTCGATCTCGTCGGGTGCTTCTCC
>NZ_MOWP01000061.1:0-12968 GCF_001983215.1 Frankia sp. CcI49 | reverse complement strand
CCGGCCTGTTTCATCAGGTAGACCGCCGCCTGCGTGCGGCTGGCCAGGCCCAGCTTCTCCAGAATGCTCGACACATAGTTCTTCACGGTCTTCTCCGACAGCCCCAGCCGGGTACCGATCTGCCGGTTCGTCAACCCGTCCGCGATCAGCTGCAGGATCTCCCGCTCCCGCTGGTTCAGCGTCGCCATCGCCGGATCCTCGTGCGGCCCGTCCCGCAGCCGCTCCAACACCCGACGCGTCACCGACGGAGCCAGCAACGACTGACCCGACGCCACCGTCCGGATCGCACCCACCAGATCGTTGCCCCGGATCTCCTTCAGCACATACCCCGCCGCACCAGCCATGATCGCCGAGAACAGCGCCTCGTCATCGTCATACGACGTCAGAATCAGACACGCCACCCCCGGCAACGCCGACCGGATCTCCCGACACACGTCGATGCCACTGCCATCAGGCAACCGCCCGTCCAGCACCGCCACATGCGGATGCAACGCCGGAATACGCCGCAGCGCCTCCGCCGCCAGCCCGGCCTCACCGACGACCTCGATATCGTCATGCCGGGCGAGCGTCTGACGCAGACCATTCCGCACGATCTCGTGGTCATCGAGAACGAACACCCGGATCTTCTCCATGACCGCGACCATACGGGCGCCGCGGGCCCTTCGCCCATGTCACCTCGACCGCGGCGGGCGGGACCTGTGGCCCGCGGCGGGGGCGGGCCGTCCCGGTTCCCGGCGCGACGTGCGGCCGTGCCGGCGGAACTGGTGTTCCTCGTCGGCGGGCGGCCACGGCCGCCTCGCGCCGCGGCCGGGCCGGGCGTCGCGGCCCGGTCGGACGTGACGGAAACGTCGACGCTCGGCCCATCCACACAGGCACGATTGTCCTGTCTGTACCCCTTCACCCGGCCTGGTGCCGATTACGGTGGATGTTGTCCGCGCCGCGGACGGCGCGCTCGGTTCGTGCCACCGGGCGGCGAGGGGAGGCGGGCGATCATGGAGTCGGGGACCGCGGGAATCGGCCGCGAAGTGGCCGTGGAGGTCGTGACAACGGCCTCGCTCGCTCCGTCCATCCACAACACCCAGCCGTGGCGCTGGCGCCTGGCCGCCGGCCGGCTCACTCTGGCGCCCGACGTCGGACGGCGCCTGCCGGTCCTGGACCCGGACGGGCGTCAGCTGGTGGTGAGCTGCGGTGCGGCCCTGCTGCACGCGCGCCTGGCCTGTCGGGTGCTCGGGCTGGAACCGGTCGTGGAGCTGTTGCCCGGTTCCGCCGGCCGCTCCGGCCCGGAGCCGGCGCTRCGCGACGACCTGGTGCTCGCCACGCTGGACGTCCGCGGGCGGCATGCGGCTACGGACGCCGACCGGCTGCTGTTCTCCGCCGCCGGCGCGCGCCACACCGACCGCCGGCCGTTCGCCGACCAGCCCCTCGAGCCGGCCCTGCTGGAGCAGCTGCGCCGCGCCGCCGAGGCGGAGGGCGCGTGGCTCATGCCACTGGCCCACTCCGACCAGCGGCTCGGCGCCGCGGTGGTGGCCGCGCGGGCGGACTGGGCCGAGCAGACCGACCCCGCCTACCGCGCCGAGCTGGCCACGTGGCGACGCGGCGACGGCCCGGCGGGCGACGGCGTGCCCACGGACGTCGCCGCCACCCACCATCCCTTCCGTGCCAGTGACTTCCCCTGCGCGACTTCGACACAACGGGTACCCCGGGTGCGGCGGGAACGGCGGGCGGGCCGCCGCCCACCGAGAACCCGACGGTCATCGTGCTCGGCACGGACGCGGACCAGACCGAGGACCGGTTGCGTGCCGGCCAGGCGCTGGCCCGGGTCCTGCTCACCGTCACCGCCGCCGGTGCCGCGGCCTCGCCACTGGGGCAGCCGGTGGACAGCGACGGCTACCGCTCGGTCATCGAACGGATGCTGAGCATCGCCGGGCACATCCAGATGATCCTGCGGGTGGGCTATCCCCGCCGCGACGCCGCCGCCTCCACGCTGACCCCACGGCGCCCGCTCGGCGAGATCCTCGTCATCGACTGATCGCACCGCCGGACCGCCGGACCGCCGCCGGCCGCCCGGCCGCCCGACCACCCGGCGGCCCGGTCGGGTCTGGTCGGGTCAGCCGCAGCCGAGCGCGGCCAGCCCCAGATCCAGATCAAGGTCGATCATGGCGGCCTCCGCCGCCACCGGAACCAGGGTGTAGGTCCGTTGGATGAAGGCGCTCACCCGGGTCGCCGACATCTCGAGCGCGGCCCTCCCACCGGGGCAGGGCACCGACACCGACAACAGGCGTCGCCCGCCGCGCACGACCGGCTCGACGCGGGCCCCGTCCGCGACGGACGGCTCATCGGGCCCAGCCTGGCCGGCCGGTCCGTCGGGTTCGTCGCGGCCGGCCAGGCCGGCCGGTCCGGCCGGGCCGGCCGGGCCGGCCGGGCCGGCCCACCGGTCGTCGTCGACGACGAACAGCGCCCGGGCGAAGGTCGCCATGGCCAGGCGCGGCTCGTCGACCTGGGCCCGCACGGTGATCGCGACCGGGTCCAGCGGATCGAAGCCCAGCGAGACCAGCGCGGGAACCCGCTTCCCGGCGTCGGTCAGGTAGGTGGCGTTGACGTCCAACGTCACGACGTTGGACACGATCGGACGGCTCCACATTGAGATCCTCCCCACCCTCGGTGTCGTACCTCACGGTGTCACCGAGGGCGGGCGGAGATCACCCTGCCTTGGTCCGGCCGGCGGGGAGACCAAGGACCACCGCAGGATCGCCACAGCGAAGGCGTCAGGACTTCGCGAGCACGCCACAGGCGATGCGGTCACCGGCGTCACCGGTCGCGTTGGTCTTCTCGTCCGGGCCGGGGGACGGGGCTCCGCTGGCCCGGTACCGATCCGGTATGTGGGCGAGGTTGTCCGGCTGGGCGTGCACGATCAGCGCGACCCCACCCCTGCGCAGGTCGTCGATGGTGAACCGGTCGCTCTGGGTGAGGATCTCGGCGGTGCCGTCCTTGTCCACCAGCAACGGCGGCAGGTCGCCGGCATGCTCACCGTGATGCGTACCGCCCGGGTTGAAGTGGGGGCCCGCGGTGCTGAACGCCCCGTCGGCGGCCTTGGGCTCACAGACCGGCTTCTGGTGGATGTGGAACCCGTGGTAGCCCCCCGGGGTGAGGCCGTGGAACCGGCCTTCGACCCGGACGGCGCTGTCGACGGGGGTGAGGGTCACCGTGCCCACATCCGCCCCGGTGACGTTGTACAGAACGACCTCGACGGACCCGGCGGCCCCGCCACGGGTGGCCGGCGCCGACCCGGAGGCGGACGGCGTGGGCGTCGCGGAGGCGGTGGAGGTCACCGCGGCGGCCTGGTCGTCCTCGGCGCCGCAGCCGCTCACCACCAGCGTCAGCCCGGCCGCCGCGAGGGCGGCGGTGAGCGCGGTACGGGTCGGTAGACGTCGCAAGGCAGCCTCCAGGCGCCGGGTCCGGACGAGAACGCCCCAAGCTTACGGAGCGGGCCCACCCGATGCCATTGCGTGATGCCCCGTTGTCCGTAGGCCGACACCGCGGCAGACCGACGCGGCGGCGGGCCGGGCTCAGCGCTCGAGGCGCGCGCTCAGCCGGGCGAGGTAGTCCGGGGTGCGCTCCGGGGTGACGCTGTCGACGCCGATCCGGTTCATCAGCTCCTCGTAGCGGTCGACGTCCTCGGGCCGGTCGAGGTGGGCGGCGCCGGTCAGGTGCTCGAGGTGGACCACATCGGGCACCTCGGGTTCAAGAAACCGCAGGATCGTGAAGGCACCGGCCGCCGAGACGTGCCCGCCGTAGGCCGCGGGCAGGATCTGGATGACGATGTTCGGCGCCGCCGCCAGCTCCGCCAGATGCGCCAGCTGGGCCCGCAGGACCGCGGTGGAGCCGATCCGCGGGCGCAGCGCGGCCTCGTCCACGACGGCCCACAGCTTCGGCGGGTCCGGCCGGGTCAGCAGGCGCTGCCGGGCCATCCGCATCGCGACGGCACGGTCGACGGCCTCGTCGGCCAGCGAGCCCCGGCTGCTGGTCTGGAGCACGACGGCACGGGCGTAGTCCGCGGTCTGCAACAGGTCCGGAACCAGGTGCAGGTGGTAGGTCCGGATCAGCGCCGCGGCGGCCTCCAGCCCCAGGTAGGGCTCTGCCCAGGGGGACACGACGTCGGCGAAGCCGCGCCACCAGCCCGGCCGGTTCGACTCCCTGGCCAGTGCGAGGATCGGGGCACGGTCGGCCTCGGCGACCACGCCGTACAGGGTGAGCAGGTCGGCAACGTCGCGTTCCTTGAAACCGACCCGCCCGAGCTCCATGCGGCTGATCTTCGAGTCGGAGGCACGGATCTGGTAACCGGCCTTCTCCCGGGTGATTCCGGTTCCCTCACGAAGGCGGCGCAGGCGGGCCCCCAACATGATGCGGTTCACGATGGGTTCGCCGTCGAGCACGCTGTCCTCCTAGTCGTGGACCCTCCCCGTGCGACGGGCTCCCGGCGCCTGGTTACCGGACCCGACGGACCGTCCACGTTCAATACCTGGGTAATTTTTTCACAGGTGGTGCACAGCCCGACGCTCGGTGGGTCAGAAGGCTCGCTAAACTTGGCGCGCCGCGGCTTTACCGCTTCTTCTGCTTTCCGTCAAATGCACAGGTCGGGTGAGGTCGAGCCGATGTTTTCTCTCCAGGTCGTGGCAGCCGAGAGGCGGCGCCCGTGAGACCGCGATTTCGGCCGGGCCGACCGCGGGCATCCCGGCGGCCCACGGTCGGCCTCGCCCCCGCCGGCACCGCGCTGGCCTTCGAGCACGTCGGCATGACCTTCCCGGACGGATCCGAGGTGCTGCGCGACCTCTCCCTGACCGTCGGCACCCACGACATCGTGGCGCTGGTCGGCGCCTCCGGCTCGGGCAAGTCGACCCTGCTGCGCATCGCCGCCGGGCTGACACCGCCGACCTCCGGCACGGTCAGCGCCGGGCCGGGCTCCCCCGCCCTCATCTTCCAGGATCCGACGCTGCTGCCCTGGCGGACCGTCGCCGGCAATGTCGGCCTGTTCGCCGAGCTCGACGGTGTTCCGCGCGCGCAGCGGGCCGGCCTGGTCGCGGACGCGCTCGCGCTCACCGGTCTGAGCGACTATGAACGCCATCGCCCACGGGCTCTTTCCGGCGGCATGCGCATGCGGGTCTCCCTCGCCCGCGCGCTGACAGCCCGGCCCGCGCTGTTCCTGCTGGACGAACCGTTCGGCGCGCTGGACGAGATAACCCGCCAGCGTCTCGGCGACGAGCTGGTACGGCTGCATCTGCGCGAGGGTTTCGCGGGGCTTTTCGTCACCCATTCGGTCGTCGAGGCCGTCGCGTTGGCCCGCCGCGTCGGAGTGCTCTCCGCCCGGTCCGGGCGGCTGGTGGCCGAAGTCGAGATTCCGTTCGACTATCCGCGCACGGAGACACTCCGGTACGACGCCGCCTTCGGACGGGTCGCACGCACCGTTTCCGAGGCGCTGAAGGACTCCTTCTCCGACCATCATCCGAACACCCCCGGGGCGCCGGGCACCCCCAGCCACCCGAACACTCCCGACCACCCGGGCGCTCCCGGACCGCCGGGCGCCGAGCATCAGCCGGGCTCCGCCGGCCCGGCCGGCATCGACGATCTTGCCGGTGTCGAATAGAGCATCCGGTGGGTGGCGGCCAGCGCCCGCCGGCGGGCGGCACCGGTCGGTCCGGCGGCGCCCAGCGCCACCCGCGCGGCCATCGCCCCGGGGCCACCGTGCACCCCGCCCCCGGGATGCGCCGACATCGACGCCAGATAGAGCCCGGGCACCGGGGTCTCCGGCCGGCCGAGCCCCGGCACCGGCCGGAACACCAGCTGCTGGTGCAGGGCGGCGGTGCCGCCGCCGAGCGCGCCGCCGTGCAGCACACGGTCCATCGACTCCAGTCGCGCCGGGGACTGCACGTCCCGGCGCAGGACCAGCGTCGTGAAACCGGGTGCGTATGCCTCGATCCGGCGCTCCAGCCGCTCGAGCAGCACCGCGACGTCGTGTTCGTCCGGACGGCCCTGTCCGTCCGGACGACCGGTGACCGCTGCGGTGGCGGGGAGACGCGCGCCCGCGGTGCCGGCGTGCCCGCGCGGGCGCTGCGGGAGGTGGAAGTAGGCCCAGGCGCTCTCGGTCCCCGCCGGCGACCGGCTCGGATCCGCGGTGGTCATCTGGCCCAGGACGACGAAGGGCTGGGCCGGCACCAGGTCCCGCGCCAGCTCCGCGGCCGTCACGGTCAGATCGTCCATCGTGCCGCCGAGGTGGACGGTGCCCGCGCGCGCCACCCGCGGATCCGACCACGGGATCGGGCCCGCCAACGCCCAGTTGACCTTGAACGTCGCGGAGTCCCAGTGGAAGCGGTCCAGATCGGCGAGCAGTCGGGGCGGCAGGTGCTCGGGTGCGACCAGGCCGCGGTAGAGGGAGACCGCGTCGACGTCCGCGATCACCGCGCGCCGGGCCGGCAGCACCGATCCGTCCGCGAGCCGCACACCGTCGGCCCGGCCGGCCCGGACCGTCACCGCGGCGACCGGCGTCCCTGTGCGCAGCTCGCCACCGCGGGCACGCAGCCGGCGCACGAGCGCCGCGGTCAGGTTCCCGGCGCCGCCCTCGGGTACCGGGAAGCCGACGTCCTGGCCGAGCATCGCCAGCAGCCACCCGATCAGCGCCGAGCCGGCGGCCTCGGGGGCGAGGTCGGTGTGCAGGGCGCAGCCGGCGAGCAGCAGGCCCGCTCCGTCGCCGGCGAACTCCTCGGCGGCGAACCGGCGGACCGGGAGCACCCCGAACCGGGCGAACCGAAGCCCGTCGGCGGCGCCCAGTGCGCGCAGCAGCCGGACGCCCGCCCGCACCGGCGGGAACGGGGTGGCGAGCAGGGCGTCCAGCAGCGGCGCGCGGACCCGTCGCCACAGCGCGACCTGCTCCTGCCAGGCGTCGGCGTCGGCGGGGGCGAAGTCGGCGAGCGAGGCGCAGGTCTCGTCGAGGTCGGTCGACAGCTGCGCGCACCGGCCGTCCGGCAGCGGATGGGCCAGCACCGTCGGCGCATGTCGCCAGCGCAGGCCGTGCTCGCCCAGCGCGAGGCCGCGCAGCACCGGCGAGGCGGCGGCGAACGGGTGGAAGGCGCTGAACAGGTCGGTGGTGAACGACAGGTCGGTGCCCGGCGGCGGGCCGGTGCCGGTGTCGATGCCGATGCCGATGCCGGGTGCGGTCAGCCGCGACGAGCGGCAGGCCCCGCCCGGCTCCGTCTGGGCCTCGCACACCACGACGTCCCAGCCGGCGTCCGCCAGCAGATTGGCCGCGACCAGGCCGTTCACGCCCGCTCCGATCACCACGGCGTCGGCGCCGGCTCCCGCCGCACGCCGTGACCGCCCCGGCCACAGCCGTCTCGCCGCCGGTGCCCCCGCCGCGTCCCCGGTGCCCATGGGGCGATCCTTTCGCACCGGCCTGCCCGCGGTGCGTCCACCGGCGCCAGCGGCGGCGCCCGGCCGGCGGCGGGCCGGCGGCGGGTCAGCCCCCGGTCGGCGGCGGGTCGGCGGCGGGTCGGCGGCGACAGGTGGGCCGGCGGCAGGTCAGCGGCAGGCCGCCGCGACGTGTTGCTCCAGTTGTTCCAGTCCCCGGCGGACGGCCGGGTCCGCGAGCGCCTCGGGGTGGGCGCACCCCAGCTCCGTGAGCGCCCGAACCGGAGCCTGGCAGCGCACCAGTGCGTCGATCGTGTCCGCGGCGTGGGCCTGGTGCTCGCCGGCGCCGGTGCCGGCGCCGGCACCGGTGCCCGCACCAGCGCCAGCATCGACGCCGGTGGGCCAGGTGACCAGGTCGCGGACGGCCTGAGCGGGGATCCGGTCGGCGAGCCGGCCGAGGGCACGGTGCGCCTCCACCGGCGGTGCGACGTCGAGCAGGTCACCCAGGGCGCGTTCGAAGCAGTCCCGCCGCCGGGTGAGCAGCTCCGGCACCAGCTCCGGCGCGGAGCGGCCCGCCGCGACCACCCCGGCGAGGGCGGCCAGCGACCGGGCGGTGCGCACCCGCACGACGTCCCTGGTCCGCAGCGGCAGGACGAACCACGAGACCACCCCCGCCAGCGCGGCGCCGAGCAGGATGCCGCCGAGCCGTTCCACCAGTTCCTCGGGGCCGCCGGTGCCCTGGTAGTCGTACAGCAGCGCCAGCATCGCCGTCACCCCCGCGGCCCACAGCGCGTAGTGCAGCGGGCGCAGCCAGGTCGCGATGCCCAGCACGACGAACAGCGCCACCAGCGCCCCGGTGCCCCCGGCCGGCAGCAGGCCCGCGCAGGCTGCGACCAGCACCGTGCCCGCCGCCCCACCGACGACCCGCGCGGCCCCCTTGTGCAGGACGTCCCCGCGGGCCCTGGTGCCGCTGCACACGATGTAGGTGCTGATCACCACCCACGGCCAGTGCTGCGGATACGCCAGCCGGCCGAGCACGAACGCAGCCGCCAGTGCCAGGGTGAGCTGGACGGCCATCCGGGTCGTCGGCGCCAGCCGCCACCCGCGCGGCCGGCCGGCCCGGCCACGCCCGTACGCCCGAGCACGCTCCTGCATCCGCGGGCGCCGATGCGGCGGGACGCCCGCCGCCGGCCGGGCCGCGACGCGAGCGCGGTGTGGAAGGACCCCGGTGCGCTCGCCGAAGAGCAGGCACAGGTGGGTCACGGCGATCGCGATGAAGGCCGTCGCCGCGAACCAGCCGAGCGGGTCAACCCCCGGACCCGCCGGCACGGCGACGATGAGAACCAGCAGCGACGTCGGCAGGACGAGAGCACCGAAGCGGGCGGCCAGCGGGCCGAAGCGGCCAACCCACACCGCCGCACCGGTCATCAGGACGTACAGCGTGTCACCCACCGGCGGCGCGGTGCTCATCAGCCGGCCGACCTCACCGGCGCCCATCGCGAACAGCGGTACGACGAGCAGCGCGACCGGGCGGTGGCGGGATGCGGCTGACCGCTCCCCGCGCCAGAGCAGTACGGTCAGAGCGACCGTTGCGACCACTGACTGCGCGTGCAGCCCCGCTGCCCCGCGCAGCTCCGTGGCGCAGCCGAGGCCGGCCAGCACGGCGGCCATGGACAGTACGGTCGAACGCAGCTCCACCAGCCCCGGGTCGAGGCCTTCCGTTCCCCCGACTCGACGCCAAATATTACGTAGGACGTAGAACATCAGGCAGCGCTTCTCTGCCGCAAGCGTGATTCGCCCCCAGCTTCATGAGCCCACCCTCGAACGCTCACCCAGGAGGACTCGACATGATTCCTAAGTGATAGCGTACGACTGTGCGAGGCGAAATCGGGAGCCATGAGATCGAGATCGCAGCCGACGTGCGGCGTGGGGTCGCCCGGCTGACCCGTCGGCTGCGGGCCGAGCGCGCGGCCGGCGCGCTGAGCGTGAACAAGATCATGGTTCTCGGGCATCTGTACCGGGAGGGCCCGTCCACCCCGGGCGAGGTCGCCGCCGCGGAAGGTCAGCAGCCGCAGTCGCTGACCAGGGTGTTCGCCGACCTCGAGCGGGACGGGCTGCTGACCCGGCGCCGCTCCGAGCAGGACAGGCGGGAGTCGGTGCTGGAGATCACTCCCGCCGGGCGGGAGGAGATGGAGCGGGACATGGCCGAGCGCGACGCCTGGCTCGCGGCCACCGTGGCCGGTCTCACCGAGGCGGAGGCCGACCTGCTGGGGGTCGCCGGCCGGCTCCTGAGCCGCATCGCCTCCGCGCCATCGCCATCCGCCGCCGGACGTGATGCTGCGCTGACCCCGGGCACGGCCGCGCAGCCTTCGTGACCGAAGCGCGAGCACGTCGCGCCGTCGATGTTGTCACTGCCCTTTCCGGCCGGACGATCGGCCAACAAGATCGTTCATCACCCGGCGGCAGGGCCGATCGCGGTGGACTGCGACGTCCTGACCGACGGCGACGCGGAACGAAAGATCGTCGTTCTCACTGCCGCTCCGGGCACCGAGGACGAGACCAGGTTCCAGCTCGCCGTCGCATCGGGCGTCCACCACCCCGCTCGCGACTGAGCGCAACCATCGCCGAGGTGGCCGCAGCCTGGCCAGCACAGCCGCCGCGGCGGGCGGCGGCTGTGCTGGCATCAGCCAGGTCAGGCGATGCGGCGCTCGAGGGCGACGTCCAGCAGTTCCTCGGTGAGGACGAGCTTGACCCGCGGCCGGCCCGTCGGCTCACCGGAGGAGCGCTCGGCGGCGTCGATCAGCCGCCAGCCGGCCTCGGTGACCAGGTGCGGCTGGCGACCGCGCAGCCAGGTCTCGATCCCGGCGATCGGGTCGGTGGCGGCGGTGCGGTCGTGGCGGCGGACGGAGCCGTCGGCGATGTCGGCGAGCAGCCGCCCGACCGTCTCCGACGCGCACTTCTTGTTGGTGCCGATGATCCCCGTCGGCCCGCGCTTGATCCAGCCGGCGACGTACTCGCGCTCCACGCCGTCCACCCGCCCGTTGACGTTCGGGATCACGCCGCGGCGGTCGTCGAAGGGCAGGCCCGGGATCGACCGGCCCTTGTAGCCGACCGCGCGCAGGACCAGGCTGGTCGCCACGGTCTCGCGCTCGCCGGTGTCGACGGCGCTGACCCAGCCGTCCTCGTCGGTCTTCAGCGCGTTGAGGCCGAAGACGATCTCCTCGACGCGGCCGTCGCCGCGGATCTCCAGCGGGGTACGCTGGAACCGCAGGGCGACCCGGCGCGCGCCGGCCGGCAGCGGGTTGTGCGCGTAGTCGCGCATCACGGTCAGGTTGCGCTTGACCAGCCGAGACAGCGCCTCCTCACCGGGCTGCTCGGCGACCTCGGCCGGGTCGATGTCGACGCCGGACTCGGTGTACTCGGGCAGCTCCTTGAGCTCGGCGGTGGTGAAGGCCGCCTGCGCCGCGCCCCGGCGCCCCACGACCATGACCTCCTTGAGCCCGCAGTGGCGCAGCGCCTCGAGCGCGTGGTCGGCGATGTCGGTGCGGGCGAGGCGCTCATGCGGCGAGCACAGGATGCGGGCGACGTCGAGTGCGACGTTGCCCGCTCCGATGACCACACCGCGCTCACCGCTGAGGTCGAACTTCAGGTGCGCGTAGTCGGGGTGCCCGTTGTACCAGCCGACGAAGTCGACCGCGGACTCGCTGCCCGACAGGTCCTCACCGGGAATTCCGAGCCGCCGGTCGGTCTGCGCGCCCACCGCGTAGAGGACGGCGTCATAGCGCTCGGTCAGCTCCTCGCGGGTGACGTCCTTGCCGATGTCCACATTGCCGAAGAACCGGAAGTTCTCGTGCGCGGCGATCGCCGCGTACACGCTGGACACCGCCTTGATCTTCGGGTGGTCCGGCGCGACTCCGGAGCGCACCAGGCCCCAGGGCGTCGCCAGCCGCTCGTACATGTCCACCCGCACCGGCACGTCGTTCTGCTCCAGCAACGACGCCGCCGCGTAGAACCCGGACGGGCCGGATCCGACGACTGCGACAGCCAACGGTACGGCCGCGTTTCCCTGGGTCATGCAGTCCACTCCATTCAACCGATATCCCGCCGCACGGCCATCCGCGCCGGCGGGGCCGGGGTTTCGCCGCGCGATCGGTGCCGCCCGGGGGTCCTCCCAGCGGCGACGTCGCGAGGCGTCGGGAGTGCGGTCGGGCCTGGCGTCCTCGCCCTGAGCTCCGTCACCGCACCTACCGGCCACCCTCCACGCAACGTAGAGAAGGCGGGTTCGCCGTGCAACAACTTCGATACGGCAATGGCGTCACCGACGATGAGTCCGCCTCTCCCAGCAACCAGAACGCCATTCCCGTTGCCGGAATTCCGAAATGCCCAGATCATTGGTTCGGCGTGACCGAGATCTCCGCGCCCCTGGCGCGTCACCGCGCCACCTGTCGCCGGGACACGGCGTCCGCGCGCCACGCGGGTGTCAGCTGCGGGCCGCGCCCAGCGCCATCGCGCGCAGCATCGCGGCCATCTGGAGCCTGTCCAGGTCGTGCGCGCTGTGCGGGGTCGAGTTGATCAGGCCGAACAGCGCGTGCGCGCGGGCCCGGGCCGTCGGCGCGTCCAGCTCGGGCCGGGCGTCGCGCAGGACCTCGACCCACTGCTCGGCGTAGGCGCGCTGCAGCCTGCGGACCTCACGGGCGGCCTCGCCCGGCAGGCTCCACAGATCACGGTCGTGGATGACGATCAGCTCGGGGTGGTCGAGGGCGAAGTCGACATGCCCGCGGACCAGCCGGTCCAGGGTGTCGGCCCCGCTGCCGCCGGCCGCCCGGGCGGCGTGCGCGCCGTCGAGCAGATGCCGGCTGATACCGACCAGAAGCTCCACCAGCATCGCGTCCTTGCTGGGGAAGTGCCGGTAGATGCCCGGGCCGCTGATGCCGACGGCCGCACCGATCTGCTCGATCCCGACCCCGCGGAAGCCGCGCTCGGCGAACAGGTGCGCGGCCGCGGACAACAGTTCCTCACGGCGACCCGAACGCGCGCCGGGCCGTCGGGCCCCGGCGGACGTGCTCCCGGACGACGCGGCAACACCGGCTGAAGCACCGCCGCGAGAGGCAGTACCACTGGACGAGCTCGTGCCCCCACGTGGCGCGGCGCCCCTGGGCCTCGTGCTCCTGACAGGTGGACCCTCGCCCGGCGCAGATGGGGCTGTTTCTGCTGACACCGGAACAGTCCTCCTCGACCCGCAGGCTATCAGCCCGCACCCGGCCACGGGCACCCCGAACGCCACCGCGGGACGAGCAAGGGGCAGGCATGGATACCGGTGCGGGCGTGGGCCGGGCCACCCGTCCACGCCCAGGCCCAGGCCCACGCCCGCACCGGCCCCGTATGTCCTACACGCCGCGGAAGCGGTTGATTGCCGTCAGGTGACGAGCCCGGGTCTGCTCGTCACGAACACCCAGCCCCTCCTCCGGCGCCAGACACAACACCCCGACCTTCCCCTGATGCGCGTTGCGATGCACATCGAACGCCGCCTGCCCCGTCTCCTCCAACGCATACACCCTCGACAACGTCGG